>DAOUOW010000022.1 GCA_030626475.1 Chloroflexota bacterium
AGTGGCCTCAATCGGGAAAACATTGACGGGTTATATCTGGCCACCACTACCTCACCTTATAAAGAGAGGCAAGCTTCTGGCATAATTGCTACCGCCCTCGATCTTCCCCCTGACATTCGCACTGCCGACTTTACCGGTTCTCTCAGGGCAGGTACCATTGCCCTAAATTCAGCTATTGATGCTGTCAAGAGCGACTCAAAGAATGTTATGCTCGTCGCCAGTGACTGCCGTTTAGGGGCTGGTGCTGGACTCGCTGAGCAAACCTTTGGCGATGGTGCCGCCGCTCTGCTCTTCGGGGATAAAGGAGTTATCGCCAGCCTGGAGGGCAGTTATAGCATTTCTGCGGACCTTATGGATGTCTGGAGAGCAGATGGAGACACTTTCATTCGCAGCTGGGAGGACCGGTTTATACGTGATGAGGGATACGAGAAGTTCATCCCTGAAGCTGCTTCTAAGCTTATGGCCAAGTGTAATCTGAGCGCCAAGGATTTTGCCAAGGTAGCTTTCTATGGCCCCGATGTCAGAACCCATGGCAGGATAGCGAGGCGAATGAGGCTTGAGCCAGAGCAAGTCCAGGACCCCTTGCTTACCACGATAGGCAATACCGGGGCCGCTTTTTCGCTGATGATGCTGGTAGCGGCCTTAGAGGATGCCAAGCCGGGAGACAAAATCCTGGTCATCAGCTATGGTAATGGCAGTGATGCCCTATACTTTCAGGTGACCGACGAAATAAAGAAGGTGAAAGGTAGGAGGGGAATAAAAGGGCATCTGGCTTCTAAGAAGCCACTCCCTTCTTATGAGAAGTACGCTCGCTTTCGGGACACACTGCCGATAGAGGCTGCAGCACGTGCTGCGGCTCCGTTTACTTCACTATCTGCGCTGTGGCGGGAGCATAGGGGAGTTACATCCCTTGTTGGCTCGAAATGCAAGCGCTGTGGCACGCCGCAATACCCTACGCAGAGGATATGTGCCAACCCTGAGTGTAAAGCCGTTGATGAGATGGAACCCTACAGGTTTTCTGACAAGAAGGCTCGTCTCTTTACCTACACTGGAGATAATTTAGCTTTCAGTCCCGATCCTCCTCAAGCATATGGCATGATTGACTTTGAGGGGGGAGGGAGATCAATGTTTGATGTCACCGATTGCATCCTCGAAGAGCTTAGTGTAGATATGCCGCTGGAAATGAGCTTTAGAAGGATGTATCGCGATCAGTTACGTGGTATCAGCAATTACTGGTGGAAAGCTGCACCGCCACGAGGATAAAGAGGAGGTAAAAAGATGGCTGAAAAGGGGATAAAGGATAAAGTTGCAATTGTGGGGATGGGTTGCACCAAGTTTGGAGAGCTGTGGGATAAAGGTGTTTCAGACCTGATAGTTGAGTCATACAAAGAGGCTTTGGAGGATGCCGGGATAGAGCCTAAGGATATTGAGGCAGCTTGGCAGGGCAACCTGTACGATTTTACGGCGGTAAGCGCCATGCCTCTGTCCACGACGTTGAAGCTGCCTTTTATTCCCGTGACCAGGGTAGAGAATATGTGTGCTTCTGGGTCGGAGGCGTTGCGGGGTGCCTGCTATGCCGTGGCTGCGGGAGTCCATGACATTTGTTTGGCGCTTGGTGTTGAGAAGCTTAAGGATACCGGGTATGGCGGTCTTCCTGCAGGGGGAGGAGGGGTAGGTGTCGGGCCTAATGCAACTGCGCCCGGCATGTTTGCCATGATGGCCACACGATACTTTGCTAAGTATGGCCTGAGTCCTGAGGATGGAAAAAGGACACTAGCCCATATATCCTCAAAGAGCCATCATAACGGCACCCTAAATCCCAAAGCTCACCTGCAAAGGGAGATATCCATAGAGGACATAATGAGAGCCCCTATAATCGCCTGGCCCTTGGGATTATTTGACTGCTGCGGTGTGAGCGATGGGTCAGCGGCAGCGATTGTGGTTCGGGCTGATATGGCTAAGAATTTCAGGCCTGACCCTATCTATATCAAGTCGCTTCAAATCGCGGTAAGCAGTGGTGAGGAGTCGGCTTACACCGATTATGATTACACCCATGTTGAGCCCACCTATCGCGCTGGTCTCAGAGCCTATGAAGAGGCGGGGATAAAGAATCCCAGGGAAGATGTCAGCATGATGGAGGTTCATGACTGCTTTAGCATCACTGAGCTCGTTACTTATGAGGACTTGCAGATATCACCCAGGGGAAGGGCTAAAGAGGACATCAATGCTGGCTTTTATGACCTCGATGGTCAAGTACCCTGCCAACCTGACGGTGGGCTGAAGTGTTTTGGTCATCCTATCGGTGCCTCAGGGCTGCGGATGATGTATGAGATGTACAAGCAGCTTCAGGGTAAGGCTGGCCCCCGTCAGAAAAAAGACCCTAAGAGCGGGCTTACTCATAATCTGGGTGGTGTTCCGCCGCGCTGCGTTTGCAGTGTGTGTATTGTAGGGCTTTGAGGAAGAGTGCGGGGGCAGAGATTAGAATTTGCTTGAATTGTCCCGAGGGGACTCTAGGAGAATATAAAGGGCTTGCCGCAGGTATTTATCCCTAGAGGAAGGGATAGTATTCTCTGGCTTCCTCATCTTTGCGCAGCTTCCCCTGGCGGATTAAGTCGTGGATTGCTTCGGCAACCTCAATCCTCGATGTGCTAACTTCGCCTTCGATAGCTGAGAGCTTGACACCGGGGCGCTGTGTAACATAAGCCAGGATCCTATCTTGTAGCGAGCTTCTTGAGCCTTTGATTTGCTTCTCGCCTGCCATTGGCTTTCTCTGTCTTTCCTATTGGCCGATTTCCCTTGGGGGGAGAGGTCTCATCATGCTCAAGACATTACCTAATAGACCCTGATCAAACCATGGCGCAATGCCAGTACTACTGCGTGAGTACGGTCGTTGGCAGCAAGCTTGCGCATGATAGAGGTGACGTGATTTTTCACCGTCTGGTTGCAGATACCAAGGGCATGGGCAATCTCCTTGTTTGAATTGCCCTGGGCAATATATTCCAGAATCTCAGTTTCACGGCGAGAAAGTGGTGAGATCAGGGGTTCGACTTCTTTTTCCACCAGCAAAAGGTCCTGGAATTGCCTCAGGACACGTAAGGCAACCCCCGGCCTGGTAAGCAGGCACTCATTGATTGGGTATTCCCCATGGTAGGCTTTTCTCACTTGATCGGCCAGATCCTGGCCGCTGGCTGCCTTGATCAGATAGCCAGTAGCTCCCGCTTGGATAGCATGCAAGAGCTGCTCGTCATCTTCATAGTTTGCCAAAAGGATGATCGATATCATGGGTGAGTGGCGTCTGATTTGGCGTGTGAGATCAAGATCACTGAGGTAGGGTAGCTCGGCATCGAGGATTACGACGTCAGGGGATGAGTGTTTGATCTGATCAAGGGCCTCTTCGCCATCATCGCTCTCGCCAATCACCTCTATGTCGTCTTCTTGGGAAAGCGCCATGCGCATGCCCTCGCGGTAAAGTACCTGATTTTCAATTAGGAAAACGCGTATCTTCTCCATACCTGTATCACACCACATTCCGCTGAGCTGCTTGCTTTATGTCAATGAGCTCTTTTGTATCATATCAGGTATCCTTACGACCAAGTCAATAGTACCTGCGAACCAGAAAGGGGTACTTTGGGTCCCATTATGCTAGCCCATTGGTCAGAAATGTGATCAGCTTTCATAAGGGGGCCAATTTGGGCGGTCCTGCGGAGGGTAGCCGTTTGCTATAAGGGGATTAGTACGTCATCTCTTTGGTCTGGGGTACTAGCCAATTTGGCAATCAGCCTTTCCCCATCTCTGAGCGTGGGCTTGCTTTAGCCGCTGGAAGTGGCTTTGGAAGGGAGCCGAGGCAAGGGTATCTGAACTCATAAGCACAGCATCCTCTCCGGTATCCGTGTAGTAGCCACGGCGCAGCCCCACCTTGGAGAAACCGTACTTTTCATAGAGCCTTTGGGCAATAAGATTAGAGCCCCGCACCTCTAGGGTAACGACGCGGGCATTGAGCATCAGCGCCAGTTCGAGGACTGCGATGAGCAACAGCTCACCTATTCCTTGCCTGCGGTGTGCCTCCCGTACCCCTAGCGTGGTCAGATGAGCTTCGTCCGCCATGATCCAGAGGCCAGCCAGGCCAACAATGCTTTGGTTCGTGGTCGATGACAAGCCCTCCGCAGAGCTGAAGAAAAGCCTTAACTTGCACCAGAACCGACCAAGCCTGGATGCGCTGCGTTGATTTTCTTTCGACTCTGCAACTTGGTCAGCGACAGGGCTGTTCTCCTCCCTTTCACAAGCGACGAGATAGTGGGACAATCTGCTGAAAAGGACTTCACGTTTGTAAGATGCTGGAGGCCACTCGGGGAAGCATTCGCGATCGATCTCGTTGGCTTGAGCAACATCTTCGAGCTGCATTGGCCGTATTGCGTACATCAAGGCATACCCCAGGATGGGAATGATAAACAATTTTATCATATTACATTCATTGCTGCTATTCTTTCCCTGTCTATTACGTTATATTATAGGCATGGGATAACGGCAAGGTTAGAAAGGGGGGTGAAAAATGAAGCTCAGAGGTCACCATCTTCTTTGCCTCCTCGGTTTCAGGGGACTGGGTTATTCCCCGGAGTTTGTGGAGAACATGTCTGGCATTGCACAGCGGCTGCGCTCCTTCCCACAAACGCGCATCGAGATCGTACGTCAGCCCGATGATATATGCACTCCCTGCCCCTTCCTTGGGAAGAAAGGATGCCAGGATAAGGGTCCTAATTCGGAGAAAAGAAAAAGAGAGCGGGATAAGGCTGTTATGGACCGGCTCAACGTTGAGACGGGCGATAAATTGAGCTGGTTTGAAGTAAGGGAAAGGATCCGCCCTTCAATAAGCCCCGGGGATCTGGATGAGATATGCCGGGATTGTGAGTGGCTGCCTCAGGGCTACTGCGCCGAAGGGCTGAAGAAGTTGACAACAGGAGCAGATGAGCGGCTCCAGTAATTACAGTCATCCATATCCTAACTAGAAAAGGGCGCAGCCTCTAAGGGTCGCCCATTTTTTGTTCAAAAGATCCCCAAGCCTTGAAATCTCCCCTTTACCTTGGTATAATATATGCGGAAATGCGCATATATTAATTTGGAGGAGGAAATGTGGGAGCTGATCAAGGTGTTCAAAGCCCTTTCTGATGAGACCAGGATTAGAATGCTGCACCTGCTTTCCGAAGGGGAGCTCTGCGTCTGCGAGATTATGCAAGCCCTGGAAATATCCCAGACTCGCGCCTCACGAAATCTGGGCATCCTCAGGGATGCCGGGCTGCTCCAAGACCGGCGCGATGGCCAGTGGGTCCACTACTCCGTGAGAAAGGAGGTCGCCACTGAGTATTTCAAGCTGTTGGAGCTGCTAACGAGCCTGCTTAAGGAAGATCAGACGATAGTGGCAGATGAGGAGAGGCTGAAAAGGGCAATGAAGATGGGCCGGCAGGGGAAAAGGATATGTTAGAAGGTGCAGCAGATTGTGAAGGAGTGGGATTATTTTATTCAGGGTGAAAGAGGAGCTGGAGCTAGGAAAAGAGTCCCTTGAATTCAAGGGCGACTGGACAGGAGGTGAATCTCATAGGTATCAAAGCTGAACGGCTGGGGCGAATCGTGGGCCACAGGTACCTGACCGTCGCCACGCGAGCGGCGTTGGGAGGAGTGTTCATCTTTGCTGGTGTGGCCAAGCTGCCCTACATCGACACTCTAATATGGGAGATCAAGCAGTACCATATCCTGCCCCATAGCCTGGCCAACGCCTATGGTCACGTGCTGCCATCTCTGGAGATCGCCCTTGGGATTCTCTTAGTGTTAGGTCTATTTCTCAGAATCAGCGCCTCAGTTAGCACCCTGCTAGTATTGAGCTTCATCATCGCCAAGATCGTAGCCCTCGTCAGGGGGCTGGACATTTCCATCTGTAGTTGCTTTGGGCCAGCAGTGCCATTGCTTGCCTTGCAGAGCCTGGCCCTGGATTTCGTCCTTCTTGCCCTCGCTTTTCAAATACTATTTCACAGAGGCGAATTCCTCTCCCTGGGGCATTGGCTGTCTCGAAAAGCGGAGTCCGGTGAAGGTTCTTAACGGAAGCTTGAAGTGACAAAAGTTATGAAAAGGGGCCAGTCAAGGTAGCATGGAAAAAGAGAGAAGACTTGGCATATGGGAGAAGTACCTCACCATATGGGTTGCCCTATGTATCGTGGTCGGCACAGGATTGGGGAGGCTTTTCCCCCAGATTTCCGATTTTCTGGGCAAGCTTGAGATAGCCTATGTCTCCGTTCCCATAGCTATCTGCCTCTTTGCCATGATCTATCCCATAATGGTGCAGATAAGCTGGGAGGAGATTAAGGGCGCGTTGCGCTCCCCGAAGCCCATAGGGCTTACCCTTTTTGCCAACTGGCTGATAAAGCCTTTCACCATGGCACTCTTCGCCTGGCTCTTCCTGAGCGTTACTTTTTCCCGCTTCCTCACCCCGGATGAGGTTGAGCAGTATCGATCGGGCTTGATCCTCCTGGGAGTGGCACCTTGCACCGCCATGGTCCTGATGTGGAGCTATCTGGCGAAGGGCAACATGGGGCACACCCTGGTGATGACGGCGATAAACTCCCTGGCGATGGTGGTTCTCTATGTGCCGCTGGCTATGCTGCTGCTAGGAATCTCTGGCATAAGCGTGCCATGGGACACCATAGCGGTGTCGGTGGCTATATATATCTGCACTCCCTTAATTGCTGGCTACATAACTAGAAGGCAGGTGATCAGGAGAAAAGGCAGGGATTGGTTTGAAACCAAGCTTGTGCCTCCCCTGGGTAAAGTGTCGATTATCGCCCTGCTGGTGACGTTAATCGTGCTCTTCTGTTTTCAGGGCTATGTCATCGTAGAGCTGCCCGCCATAATAGGGATGATAGCAGTAGGGATACTGGTCAACATACTGATCGTATTCGGTGCCATCTATATTCTGGCCAGAATCCTGAAGCTTCGATATGAGGACGCAGTGCCGGCGGCCATTATCGCTGGCAGCAACCATTTTGAGGTAGCGATAGCGGTGGCAACTACCGTCTTCGGAGTGCAATCGGGGGCTGCTCTTGCCACCGTAGTTGGCGTGCTGACCGAAGTTCCTATAATGTTATTGCTGGTATGGCTGTGCCGGGCTACCAGGAGGGCCTTTCCCAGACCGCCGCCAGCGGTAGGAGTGGCATCCTCAGGAGGAAAATCTGACTTGAATTTCTAACAAAAAGGTTAAGCACCGCTCAAAAGCCTGGCGATGTCCACCTTGCCGTACCTCTCCCACTCGCTATAGACGCAGCCACAGTACTTTTGGTGGTAAATGTCAAGCTCTCTGGAGAGGCGATGGCTCTCGCGGAAGCCGGGCCTGAAGTCCTCATAATAGAACTCAATCCTCTGCTCTCTCGCTACCTCCTCCCCTATCTGCCTGAGAAGCTCGTGCTTCTGGTAGGGGCTGATGAGAAGGGTGGTGGTGAAGGAATCGAAGCCTTTCTCCTTGGCCATCTCCGCAGTCTTTTTCAGGCGCAGCCGGAAGCAGTCGCTGCAGCGGTCGCCCTCATGCCCCACCACCGCCCGGAAGTAATCGATGATGTCATAGCCCTCGACA
Organism: Chloroflexota bacterium; assembly: GCA_030626475.1. Taxonomy (GTDB): domain Bacteria; phylum Chloroflexota; class Dehalococcoidia; order E44-bin15; family E44-bin15; genus JADFVG01. Next base: position 7,613 of record DAOUOW010000022.1, read on the forward strand.
ACGATTAGAGGGAGCTTCAGGGCTTGAGCGGTGGTGCGCATGGCCTCGAGGCGATTGCGGTGCTCGGTGAAGGGGTGAATGTTGGGATTATACCACAGGGCGGTCACCTCGAAGCCCTCTTCCCTGAGCTGGTTCACAGTGTAGATGGCGCAGGGGCCACAACAGGCGTGAAGTAATATCTTTTTCACTCTTGGCCTCAAGAACTCGATTTAGCCTTAGCTGGAGCTGGCAACGGATAGCCGAAACAGGCTCCGATATACCACAGCAATTAGTTCGAAAAAGTTCAAAAAAGGGTTGGCTGGGGCGGTTTCTTGTCATAGGGCAGCCCCAGGTGCTCATAGGCAAGGCGGGTTGCTACCCTTCCCCTGGGAGTGCGCTCCAGGAAGCCTAGCTGAAGCAGGTAGGGCTCATAGACGTCCATTATGGTGTCAGCCTCCTCGCTGATAGAAGCAGCGATGGTCTCCAGGCCCACCGGTCCGCCATCAAACTTGTGGATGATGGTCTCAAGCACCTTATGGTCGAGTTCATCCAATCCCAGATGATCGACCTCAAGCCGGCCCAGTGCCTCCAGGGCTACCGTCTCAGTGATTACCCCCTCAGCCATCACCTGGGCATAGTCTCGCACCCGCTTCAGGAACCGATTTGCCACCCTGGGCGTACCTCGGGCACGGCGAGCGATCTCCCTCACCCCACCCTCCTCAGCCTCGATGCCGAGGATACGCGCTGAGCGCTGGATAATGGCTGCTGTAGCTTCATTATCGTAGAAATCGAGGCGATATACCACGCCGAACCTGTCCCTCAAAGGTGGGCTGAGCATGGCAAAGCGGGTGGTGGCCCCGATGAGGGTGAAGCGGGGCAGTTTCAGGCGCAGGCTCCTCGCCCCCGCTCCCTTGCCAATGAAGATGTCGAGGGCGAATTCCTCCATGGCAGGGTAAAGCTTTTCCTCCACCATGCGACTTAAGCGGTGGATCTCATCAATGAAAAGTATGTCTGCATCTCTGAGACTGGTGAGGACTGCAGCCAGGTCTCCGGGGCGTTCCACAGCCGGTCCTGAGGTGATTCTGATGCTGACCCTCATCTCGGCGGCGATAATATGGGCCAGAGTGGTTTTCCCCAGCCCCGGGGGACCGTAGAGAAGGATGTGATCCAAAGGCTCGCCTCGCCCTTGGGCTGCGGCAATCGCTATCTTCAGATTGTCCTTGACCTTTTCCTGCCCCAAATACTCGGTGAGATGCTTGGGGCGAAGGGTCCTGTCTAAGGGGATGTCCTCCTCTTTCGGTTTCCCCGATACAATCCGCTCCATGCTCTCTCCTGAAAAAGACATTGCTTGCCCTATTATATCAAACTCCATCCTCATTGACACCTACCCCAGAGATGGGCTACACTTCAAGGGGTAGTAATTTTTCTCACAAAGGCAAATTTTCTCTAAGGGAAAGGAGTGAGCGCCGATGCCGAGCAAGAGTAAGCAGGAGTGGCGGGATACCACCCTGGCGGGCGTGTTGAAGCGTTTCCCTGAGCGCCAGGAGCGCTTCGAGATCAGCTCTGGTACCGAGATTGAACCCCTTTATACCTATGAGGATATGGAGAGGCTGGACTATACCGAGGCTTTAGGCTATCCCGGGGAGTATCCCTTCACCCGGGGGGTGCAGCCCACAATGTACCGGGGTAGACTATGGACGATGAGGCAGTATGCTGGTTTCGCCGATGCCGAAGAGTCTAACCGACGCTATCGTTTCCTTCTGGAGCAGGGGCAGACCGGCCTCAGTATTGCCTTTGACCTCCCGACCCAAATCGGCTACGATTCCGATCACCCCCGCGCCGAAGGGGAGGTGGGAAAGGTTGGGGTGGCTATCGATACCCTCAGGGATATGGAGATCCTGTTCCAGGAAATCCCCCTGGATAAGGTGAGCACCTCGATGACCATCAATTCCACAGCCCCCATCCTTCTGGCGATGTATATTGCCCTGGCTAAGAAACAGGGGGCTGACGCGGCGAAGCTGGATGGCACCATCCAGAATGATCTCCTGAAGGAGTACGTTGCCCGTGGAACTTACATCTTCCCACCCCGCCCCTCGATGCGGCTGATCACGGACATCTTCAAATACTGTAGCCAGGATATCCCCCGCTGGAACACAATCAGCATTAGTGGTTACCATATCAGGGAGGCGGGGGCCACAGCGGCTCAAGAGCTGGCCTTTACCCTGGCTAATGGCATCGCCTATGTTCAGGCAGCTATAGATGTCGGGCTCGATATCGATGCCTTTGCCGGCAGGCTCTCCTTCTTCTTCATCAGCCAAAACAACCTCTTCGAGGAGGTGGCAAAGTTCAGGGCGGGGCGCCGCCTCTGGGCCAAGATCATGAGGGAGCGCTTCGGGGCCAAGGATGCTCGCTCCTGGATGCTCCGCTTCCATACCCAGACCGCGGGCTCGTCACTGACTGCTCAGCAGCCTGATAATAATGTTATCCGGACCACGATTCAGGCGCTGGCTTCCCTCCTGGGAGGGACCCAGTCGCTGCATACCTGCTCCCGCGACGAGGCCTATGCCACGCCTGGCGAAGAGGCGGTGACCCTCTCCCTCAGAACCCAGCAGGTCCTGGCTTATGAAAGTGGTATCGCTGATAGCGTTGATCCCTTGGGTGGCTCATATTTCGTCGAGGCGCTGACTAACACCGTGGAGCAGGAGGCAATGGCGTATATTGAGAAAATCGATAGTCTTGGAGGTGCCCTGGCCGCCATTGAACAAGGCTTCATCCAGAGGGAGATCCAGGAAAGCTCCTATCGCTACCAGAAGGATGTTGAGAGCAAGAAGCGCGCTGTGGTGGGGGTAAACATGTTCGTATCTCCCTTCCCCAAGATAGAAGGCTTGCTTCGCCTTGACCCCGAGGTGGAAAAGAGGCAGAAGGAGCGACTGGCTCAAGTGAAGCGGGATAGGGACAGCGAACAGGTGAGCGTTGCGCTGAAGAGGCTGGAGGAGACAGCGCGGGGCGTGGATAATACCATGCCCGCCTTCATTGAATGTGTGGAGGCTTACGCCACTATCGGTGAGATGTGCGATGTGCTGCGTGGCGTTTTCGGGGAGCAGAAGGAGTTTCTCATCTTTTAGATTGGAAAAAGGAGGAGAAAAGATGATCAAGAACTTGCATCATATAGCCATTGCGGTAAAGAACTTAGACGAGACGTTGAGCGTCTGGGAGCGCGTATTCGGGCTCAAGCCATCACGTATCGAGGAAGTGCCAGACCAGGGGGTGAAAGCAGCCCTTATCCCCATTGGCCATGGCGAGATCGAGCTTTTAGAGCCCATTGACCCCGAGGGTGGCGTGGCTAAATTCATCGAAAGAAGGGGAGAGGGCATCCATCACATTTGCATCGAGGTGGATAACACAGATGAAGAGCTCAAGTCCCTGGCGGAAAGGGGTGTCGAGCTCATCGATAAGGTGGGGCGCAAGGGCCTGGCGGGGAGGGTTGGCTTCCTGCACCCTCGCGCAGTAGGGGGAGTGCTCATCGAGCTGGCACAAGAGGTCTGAGAAAGGGGTAACCCACAATGACAGAGGAAAAGATCAGGGTCTTAGTGGCAAAGCCTGGCCTAGATGGGCATGACCGTGGAGCAAAGGTAGTAGCGCGCGTTCTGCGCGATGCTGGCATGGAGGTAATCTATACCGGGCTGCGACAGACGCCGGAGATGATCGCCGAAGCCGCACTCCAGGAGGATGTGGATGTCGTGGGGTTGAGCATCCTCTCTGGGGCGCATATGGAACTCTTCCCCGTCATCTTGGAGACGCTTAAAGAGAAGGGAGTTAAAGCAATCGTGATCGCCGGGGGAATCATCCCCGAAGAGGATATCCCCGCTCTAAAGCAGATGGGGGTTAAGGCAGTCTTTGGTCCCGGCGCGCCAACGCAAGAGATTGCAGAGTATATTAAGCACGCCGCTGCTGAGGGGAAGGGATAAATAATTGGCAGCGTCTTGACTAGGAGGACAGCAGATGGTGAAGCGACGAATGAAGTTTACCTTCCCTCCGGAGCTGGTCACAGAACCGGTGATTTATAACCTGGGTCACGATTTCAGAGTGATGACCAACATTTGCCGTGCCGACATCGCTGAGGATCGAGGGTGGGTGATATTGGAAATGAATGGCACCGATGAGGACATCGAACAAGGGCTAGCTTGGGTGACTGCCAAGGGAGTCATGGTGGACGCCATTGAGGGGGAGGGCAATTAGAGCAGGAGGTTTTGGCAAAGCTTGCCAGTGAGGCAAAGAAGGGCGGAAATAAAAAACCTCAGGGTGTGCCGAGTTTCTGAAGACAGCAGGACGGAAGAGCTAGATTCCGTCATTCATGAAGCTGAGGTGGTCATTAGGCTCGATGGGAGGGCGTATCGTCGCCTTTTTTGTTTGCCCACCCATTTAGAGGAATTGGCTTTAGGGCATTTGCTGTCGCAGGGGATAGTCGCTTCTCCTGATGTCAAAATAGAGCCCAGGAAAAACGATATTTGGATATATTCCGAGAGGAAATCAGGCACCATCAAGAAGCCCCAAAAAATCACCTCCCAACTGAGGATAGCTCAAGATCAAGTTTTCGATAGCGTAAAAAGGCTCGACGAAAATAGCATTCTGTACCAGAAAACGGGGGGCACCCATGTGGTGGGAATCTTAAGCGCCGCTCACCAGATTTTTGTCGAGGATATAAGCAGACACTGTGCCGTCGATAAAGTCATAGGTCTGGCTTTGAAAAAGGGAATCGACCTATCACAGAGTGTGTTGGTCACCTCGTGTCGCCAGACCCTCTCTACGATAAGAAAGGCGATTTATGCTCAAATCCCCATCGTCATCTCGGTCTCTGCCGCCACCGACTTAGCCATAGAAAATGCCAACCTCTTCGGCATAACCCTTGTTGGGTTCGCCAGAGGGCGGCATTTTAACATATATTGCCACGATTGGAGAATCCTGTCTACCCCTGGCTAAACTTCGTATCCCCTGATTCCATCCACTTCTGCTTTTGGGCCAGCCGGGTATCCTCATCACAGGGCTGGTAGCTAGCAAGAAAGGAATCCTTGAAAGTGGAGAAAGTGCCATCGATGATGTGCTGTCTCATCTCGTGCATCAACCTCAGCACAAAGCGCAGGTTATGCAGGGTAGCCAGCCTATAGGCCAAAAGCTCCTCGCACTTGAAGAGGTGATGGAGATATGCCGCTGAGAAATTTTGACAGGTATAGCAGTCGCACCCCTCTTCTATGGGGCCATCCCAATCCCTGAAACAGGCATTTCGTATGATGCATCTCCCCTCTTGGGTGAAAAGACCGCCGTTTCGGGCAATGCGGGTGGGGAGCGCGCTATCGAAAAGGTCAATGCCCCGGGAAACACCCTCGAAAAGGTCCTCGGGTGAGCCTACCCCCATGAGATAGCGTGGTTTGTCCTCGGGGAGTACGGGCACGGTTTCCTCCACGATTTCATTGGTCACCTTCTTGGGCTCTCCCAGGCTCAGACCGCCTATGGCATAGCCCTGAAAGTCTAAAGAGGTGAGGAAGGTCGCTGAATGGCGGCGCAGTTCCTTAAACATGCCCCCTTGAACAATCCCATAGAGGGCTTGATTTTGCTGCTGGCTTTTCTGGCATCTCTGTGCCCAGCGATGCGTCCGCTCCGTGGACTGCCTCACGGCATCGAAGTCATCGCTGTAGGGAGGGCACTCATCGAAGGCCATGATGATATCGGCTCCCAGGGCTTCTTGGAGCTGGATGGCAAGCTCCGGGGTGAAGAAATGCTCGCTGCCATCGATGTGAGACCTGAAGAGCACCCCATCATCGCTCACCTGGCGCAGCCGGGCCAGACTGAAGACCTGATAGCCACCGCTGTCGGTGATGAGGGGGCCATGCCAGCCCATGAAGCGGTGCAGCCCTCCCAGCCCTTCTATGAGGGCGATACCAGGTCTAAGATAGAGGTGATAGGTGTTGCCGAGGACTATTTTTGCCCCCAGGGCTGAGAGCTCATCGGGGGTGAGGGACTTGACCGTTGCTTGAGTGCCCACGGGAATGAAGGCAGGGGTCGGCACTACACCATGAGGGGTAGTGAGGGTAGCGGCACGCGCCCAGGTATGGGGACAGGATTTCAACACCTCGAAAGAATGCTCACCTGCTTTCCCCAAGCCCCTACTCCGTCATCAGGTGATCGGCAATGATCACCCGCTGTATTTCGGAGACCCCTTCATAGATCTCGGTGAGTTTGGCATCCCGATAGAAGCGCTCGATCTCCATATCCTTGATATAGCCATAGGAGCCGTGAACCTGCATCGCCATGCGGGTGACATCAACGGCAGCTTGAGAGGTGAAAAGCTTCGCCACTGCTGATTCCTTGAGGATGCCCGCCCCCTGATCTCGGGCAAAAGCTGTTCGATAGGTTAGCCATCTTGAGGCCTCCACCCTGGAGGCCATCTCAGCCAGTAGCCATTTGATGGTCGACAGGTCTGCGATCGGCCTGCCATAGGCTTTCCTTTCCCGGGCATAATTTAAGGAGAAATCCAGGGCGCCCTGAGCCACTCCTAACGCTTCAGCACAGACCCCCAGTTTCCCCACGCTTGTCGCCTCGAGCATGATCTCATAGCCCCCCGCTTTGGGGCCAAGGAGATTTTCTCCAGGCACGCGAACATCATCGAAGTAGATCTCCGACGGGCAGAGCCCCCTCCCTCCCATGGGCTCGCATACCCGGTGCAGGACGTATCCCGGGGAGGAGGTCTCGACAATGAAGGCGCTCACACTCTCCGTTTCATCTTTGGCGAAGACGAGCGCCACTTTCGAGGCCGGAGAAAGGGCGATGAACATCTTGCCACCGGTGATAACATAGTCGTCACCCTCAGGTCTGGCCCTGGTCTCGATGGCTTTAGGGTCGGAGCCTGTGGCTGACTCGCTGAAGGCAAAGGAGGAAAGGTGAACCCCCTGTGCCAAAGGGACAAGGAACCTCTTCTTTTGCTCCTCGCTGCCAAAGCGGAAGATGGCCTCCGCAGCGAGGCCATTTATGGCGATGAGCGCCCCCGCTACCATAGAGGCGCGGCAGAGCTGCTCGATAACCAGGGTATAGCCGATGTAGCCCGCGCCGGCGCCACCATACTGCTCGGGATAGGGCAGTCCGAAATAGCCCAGGCCTCCCATCTCCTTCGCCAGCTCAAAAGGGAACTCAGCACTGCGGTCGATCTCCATGGCCACAGGTCTCACCGACCTCTCAGCGAAATCCCTCGCCGCATTCTGGATCATTCTCTCTTGCTCGTTGAGGTTGAAATCCATTTCCGCCTCTTTTGCTTTACACGTTCGCCGTCTAATATAAAGGCTTCCTAATGCCGAGCTAGAGCAACCACAGGTCCAGGCCCATGGTAAGGAAGATAAGGCCTAAGTACGGGAAGGCAGTTAGCTTATACACCCGCCACGCATCCCGGGAGGCGCCGCTGGGAAGAAGCCTGAAGGTAGCAACAACCATCGCCACCCCCAGGATGTTTGCTATTACCAGATAAAGAATGCCGAAATTGCCGAAGTGGTAGAGGGCAATGGAGATGCCATAGAGGACAACCGATAGCCCTATCAGCACCTTTATCGCATCCCGGGTCTCCCAGGTAACGGGGAATATTCTGACCCCTGCCTGGAGGTAATCCTCGCGATATGAGGTCATCAGGCTCCAAACATGAAGCGGCACCCAGGCGGCGATGAGGAGGCAGAGGAAGAGAATGGTCAGATTTAGCTGGTGACTGACCGCCAGATAGCCGACAAGCACCGGGGCGCAGCCAGCTGTTATGCCCAGGAGATGAGTGGCCCAGGTCTTCCTCCAGCTTAGGGCTGCTGCCACTCCTATCGCACCGAAGAGGAAGCACAGGGGATGCAGAACCCAGGCCAGTGCCAGGGCGACAGCGATCAGAGAGACCACTAGGGGCAGGACCTTTGTCGGGGGGAAAATGCGCTTCGAGGGCAGTGCCCGGTGCTGAGTGCGCCGCATTCTGGCATCAACCTCTCGGTCGAGATAGTTGGTTATACCATTGGCGCCGCCGCTGCCCAGGGCGATGGCAACCAGGCTAAGAAGAAGGATATCCAACGGAGGACTGCCTTCCCCAGCCACCACCGCAGCCAGAACGCCGATGAAGATCAGGAGAGAGGTCTCCTTTGGCTTGAGCACCTCGATATATTTCCTTATCGAGCGGTACACTTTGAGTCTGTTCTCCAATTTATGTCAACAATTCTTCGAGCACACTCACCACATGTTTCACAGGCACATCATCCTGCAGTACCGGTTTGCCCACCCCGGCCAGGAGCACCCAGCGCACCGTCCCTTCCCTTACCTTCTTGTCCAGCTCCATCGCTGTCAGCACCTCTGCCCTATCGACCTCCGAGCAAGTAGTGGGCAAGCCGAATCTCTGGATAATCGCTTCCTGGCGCTTGACAATCTCCTTTGGCAGAAGCCCGAGCTTCTCGCTGAGCATTGCTGCTCCCATCATCCCGATGGCCACCGCCTCGCCGTGTAAGAAGCGCTCATACCCGGTGGCAGCCTCAAGCCCGTGGGCTATGGTGTGCCCATAGTTGAGGATCATGCGCTTCCCCCGCTCCTTTTCATCCTCGCTCACCACCCCGGCTTTAAGCGCTGCGCTGCGCTTCACCGCCTCCGTGGTTGCTTCCGTTTCCAGATTTAGCAGCCTCTCCGCATTAGCCTCTAGAAACTCCAGCAGCTCTGGGTCAAGGATGAGGGCATGCTTGATCACCTCAGCCCATCCCGAGGCTAGCTCTCGCTGGGGCAGGGTGGAAAGGGTGCTGACATCAGCGACGACGAGGCGAGGTTGATAGAAGGCGCCGATGAGGTTCTTGCCCTGAGGATGGTTGACTGCCACCTTGCCGCCAATGGCGGAATCAGCCATGGCAACGAGGGTGGTAGGCACCTGAACCAGAGGCAGCCCGCGAAGAAAGGTGGCAGCGACAAAGCCGGCAAGGTCGCCCACTACGCCCCCACCTAAAGCGACGATGGCATGACCCCTTTCGGCACGGCGCTCCACCAGCCAGTCGTAGATCTCTTTTGCGGTGTCGATGGTCTTCGTGCCTTCGCCCGGTATCATGAGAAAGCACTCTGTGGTGAATCCAGCCTGATCCAGGGATTTGCTGGCACGAGCGCCATAGTGCAAGTAGACGTCTTCATCGCTAATTATATGGACAAAGTCGCCGAGCCCAGCCTGTCGCATTTGTGTCCCCAGCTCATCGAGGAGGCCCGAGCCGACAAAAACAGGATAGCTTGTTGTAGCTGTGGTTACCACACAGGCAGCGCCTTCCCAGCGGGTGGCACCACCCTCGGTGCTGACAGGGGAGGAGAGGGAGAAGACGCCATGCCTTTTCTCCGGGTCCCACCTCTCGCTTACCTGCTTCCAGCCGTGCATCACCTCATCGCAAACTTCCTTCAGAGTGAAATTATCGGTGTGCACCGTCCAGTCAGCCATGGCATAGTAGTGCTGGCGAGATTTTTTCAACTCTTCGATGCGCTTCAGTGGGTCGTCAGCAGCGAGCAGGGGCCTGACCACGGAATTTGCCTTTTGCGCAAGGAGGAGGCGCTTGTAAATGGTCTGCGGCTTGGCTTCGAGGCAAATCACCACCCCGCTTTGGGCAAAAAGCTCGCGATTCCCGGGGTCAACGACGGCCCCGCCCCCGACGGCGATGACAAAGCCCTTCTTGGCGCAAACCTCTTCCAGCACCTGACGCTCAAGCTCTCGAAATCTCGGTTCACCATCCTGGGCGAAGATTTCAGGGATGCCTTTTCCAGCAAGGGCAGCGATCTGGTTATCGCTATCCGCGTAACCCCACCCCAGACGCCGCGCCACCTCTTGCCCTATCCTTGTCTTTCCGGTAAAGGAGAAACCGGTGAGGATAATGTTTCGAGGCGCTTCTTTATCCATTGCTTCGATCTTTCACGGATTATGGCGAGGCTAGGCCTCCAAATAGCTCTGGTAATTGCGCAGTGTTTCCTTCAGGTGATCGCCGCCAAACTTCTCCAGCAGGGCATCAGCGAGGACAATAGCCAGCATCGCCTCCCCAATAACCCCTGCGGCAGGGACAACGCAGACATCGCTGCGCTCAACATGGGCTTGAACTGTCTCGCCGGTCTTCAGGTCCACGGAGGGCAAGGGCTTGGCCAGGGTGGGGATGGGCTTGACCACAGCGTTGACCACGATGGGCTCGCCATTGGTTATCCCCCCCTCGATGCCACCGGCGCGATTGGTGGCGTGCCGCCATTCTCGCTTCGTTTTATCAAATTCAATTATGTCATGAGCCTGTGAACCCCTCAGGTCTGCCAGGGAGAACCCAGCGCCAATCTCCACCCCTTTTACGGCGTTGATACTCATCACCGCCTGAGCAAGCCTGCCATCAAGCCTGCGGTCCCAGTGGACATGGCTCCCGAGGCCGATGGGTACCCCGGTGGCGACCACCTGGAATATCCCTCCCACGCTGTCGCCGGCCTCCTTTGCCTCATCGATGGCAGCCATCATCGCTTTTTCGACCTCAGTGTCAGCACATCGAACCGACGATTTTTCGACCTCAGCCCAATTTATATCTTGCCCCTCTTTTGCGTTCACTCCTGCGATGGCAATCGTATGGCTGTGAATTTCAATACCAAATTCCTCAAGCAGCCTTTTTGCCACCGCACCAACGGCAACCCTGGCTGCCGTCTCACGGGCACTGGCCCGCTCCAGGATGGGGCGGATGTCCTCCATGCTGTACTTTATCGCCCCTGGCAGGTCGGCATGGCCGGGGCGAAGGCGAGTTAGCAGCTCCACCGGCTGCTCAGTGGCGGATATGCTCATCGCCTCCTTCCAGTTCTCCCAGTCGCGGTTCCAGATGAGGAGGGAGATGGGACTGCCCATGGTAAGCCCATGGCGCACCCCGGAGAGGATTTCGGCCCTGTCCTGCTCGATCTTCATGCGGGCGCTCCTGCCATATCCCCCCTGGCGGCGCGCAAGGTCGCGGGCAATATACTCCTCACTGAGGGGCAAGCCTGCAGGCACTCCCTCAATGATGGCGGTCAATCCCCTGCCATGCGATTCACCCGCGGTCAGAAAGCGAAACATTAATTTACCTCCCCGCTCTGGGAAACTTCATTTGTATTTATCTAAGAAGTCTGAAGCATTGACTACGTCAATTACATTTTCCAATTTGTTAAATCTCTTAAAATGTGTATCTTTACTTACAGCAATAATCTTTTCATCAAGGTTTCTCACAGTATGTGCGTGTATTGTATCAAATCCAGGGATGCTATATTTCAATGCCGTCTTTACTAGATGTGCGATTAAGATATCTATGTCAAAGTACTCACGTGTTTTCGAAGCTTTGTGCACTGGTTCAGGATTAATAAGATAAATTGGTAGGTCAGGGTCGTTCATTATATCAAAAAGAATACTCTTTGCTTTGTCTTCTGTTTCCCTTCGCGAGATTAATTCGGCTAATTCAACGAGTGTGAATATTGATGTGATGAATTTATAGTTCCCACATTCTTTATCAGAAATCTTTTTTATTAGCAATGCACATTTTTTATCTTCAGCATCATTTAATAACACCTTGCCCGCAAAAATACTTGTATCCAAATACACTGTTTGAGATTTAATATTATCTTTCATCTCTTCTTCCGAGGTTTATATTTCTTCCGTCTTATTGCAGATGCTGAAACTCTTCTTCTTGCAGCTGGAGCTTTCCTTTTTGCAGCTGGAGCTTTCCTTTTTGCCATATTGTTAGCCCCCCTTGTAAAATTCCTTACAGAATGCGAATTTCCTCCCCGAGCAGGATGCGAACTACCTGATTTACAGTGCCCCTCTTGCTGCCTCAAACATTATGTCAATTGGGGCTTCCTTACCTGTCCACAGCTCAAACGCTTTCGCCCCTTGGTAAACAAGCATCCCCAGCCCGCCAAGGGTGCGCGCTCCAACAGCTTTGGCCTCCCTCAGTAGCTGCGTCTCTATAGGATTATACACTACATCGTAAATCAGCGCCTCCCTCGGGATAAGCTCTGCTTTAAGCGGCGACTGGCCCTCGGTTGCGCTGTGCTTCATCCCCACCGGGGTGCAGTTGACCACAAGCTCACAATTTGAAAGCGCATCTTTGAGTTCCTCGCCTTCAGGCTCGAGGACATAGGTCTCCACGCCCAACGGTCTCAGGCTCGAAGAAAGCACCTGTGCCCTTTCCCCAACAATGTCGGTAATAGCCAGCGACCTCACCCCTGCCCGCGCTAGGGCAAAGCTCACCGCCCGCGCTGCCCCACCGGCGCCAAGGAGAACCACCCTCTTTCCCGCTGGCTCGAAGTCCCCCAAATGGCGCAGCGCTTGGACAAAACCCTCGGCATCAGTGTTGTAGCCACTGAGCTTGCCTTCTCGATTGACTATGGTGTTCACCGCCCCAATCTGGCGGGCGAGTTCATCGAGCTCGTCCAGCATGGGCAATACCGTCTCTTTGTAAGGGATGGTGATATTTGCCCCCAACGTCGAAGGCTGGCGAACCCGCTCCATGATAGCGCCAAATTGCGCTGGCTCCGCCTCCCAGGCCTGATAGCGCAGGTCAAGCTGGTAGTAATCAAAGGCAGCCTGCTGCATCGGGGGGGAGACGGAATGCCCCAGAGGGTATCCGATGAGAGCGACATACCTGGTCATAAGACTCCCATAGCCAAAAGAGAAAACGCCGATATCAAGCTATTACTGGTCCGAAAAAGCGTGTGCTCGATCAAGGTAGCCCTGCAACATGAGCGCTGCTGCCATGGCATCGCGCCGCGCCTTTCGCTTCTCCCTTTTCATCCCGGCATCCGAGAGAAGGCGCTCGGCGGCAACGGTGGACAGCCGCTCATCCCAGGTATCAACGGGAATATTGGTATGCTGAGAAAGTAGCTTGCAGAAGGCGAGAACCACCTGCGCCTGTTTCCCAATGCTGCCATCCATGGAGCGGGGCAACCCGACCACGATTCGCTTTACCTCGTGCTCCTCAGCCAGGGCGAGGATTGCCTTGAGGTCAGCCTCTTCCTCCACCCTATGGAGCACGGTGAGGGGGATGGCCACCAGCCCCTCGGCATTGGCGATTGCCACCCCGATTCGTTTCTCACCAACATCGAGTCCCAGTATCCCCATGCTACCCCTTGCTTTCTACCAGACGCCTCACCAGTCTCAAGGCATCATCAATCTTGCGCTTATCCTTACCCCCGGCTTGCCCCAGTTCAGCTCTGCCGCCGCCACTGCCGCCAGCCACCGCGGCAACCTGCTTCGCAATTTGCCCTGCATTCAGTCCCTTGGCGACAAGGTCTGGTGTGACCATAGCCACGAAGTTAGCCTGGTCGCCATAGACTGCTCCCAGGACGACCACCACGCTGCCCAGTCGCCCTTTGATTAGGTCACCCATATGGCGCAGCGATTCCATATTTGAGGCCGAAACCTTTGCTGCCAGCACAGTGATGCCAGCGACAGATTCTGCCTTATCGAGTAGCGAGTCCACTGCGTGCCTTTGGAGCTCCCGCTCCAGTGATAGGGCTCTTTTTCGTTCAGCATCAAGTTCTGTTTGCAAAGCGGAGATGCGGCTCTTGATCTCGGGGGCTGAGACTCTTAGCTCCTGTGCTGTCTCTTCCACTAGGGAAAGCCTGGCTGCAACCAGTTCCTCAGCCCCCCTCCCGGTAACCGCCTCAATACGGCGCATCCCGGCACCGATGCTGCCCTCATCGATGATGAGGAAAAGCCCGATCTCCCCGGTCGAATTTACGTGAGTACCGCCACAGAGCTCAGTGCTTATCACCGGCTCTCCGATCTCCAAAACCCGCACCTCCTCCCCATATTTCTCGCCGAAGAAGGCTAATGCTCCCTGAGCAATCGCCTCGCTATAAGATGCCATCTTGCTCCGCACTGGCAGGTTCTGGCGCACTCTTTCGTTCACAATACGCTGCACCTCAGCTAGCTGATCTCTGGTTGGAGAGCCGAGGTAAGTGAAATCAAACCTCAGTCTGTCCCGGGCTACCAGAGAGCCTGCTTGCTGCACCTGGGTTCCCAGCACCTGGCGCAGCGCCGCCTGAAGGAGGTGGGTCGCCGTGTGATTGCGGGCGATATCAAGGCGGCGCGCTTCGTCCACGATGGCCTCGACAGCGTCATTCACCGATATTGTACCTTCGGCGACTGTGCCCTGATGGACTATAACCTCTGGGGTAGGCCAAATGACATTTGAAATGGCAATTCTGCCTTTTTCGCTGCGGATTTCGCCGGTATCGCCAACCTGACCACCCATCTCGCCATAAAATGGAGTCTCAGATAGGACAACCTCCACATCCTGACCTTGGCTTACCGTGTCAACCGACTTGCCAGAGAGCAACAGTTCTCGCACCGTAGTCCTGTGCTCGATCTCATCGTAGCCGACAAAGAGCACTGGCTTAACAATTAGGTGGAAGCGGGCCGCAGCATCCGCAAAACCAACCTTCTGTGCTGCCCTGGCCCGCTCTCGCTGTTGCTCCATTTCCGCCTCAAAGGCCTCAAAATCGACCGTCAGGCCGTTGTCAGCGGCAATCTCGGCCGTCAACTCCTTGGGGAAGCCAAGGTC
>DAOUOW010000051.1 GCA_030626475.1 Chloroflexota bacterium
CCCCTGGAAAATACATTGGCAACCTGAATCTCAAACCCATTGACACTTCGCAGTTTATCGCCCATAATAGCAAACATTGAGGGACAGATATGGTCAAGATTCGATTGCGTCGCACAGGAAAGAAGAAAAAGCCAAGCTATCGAGTGGTGATTGCCGATGCTCGGTCGCCTCGAGATGGCGCCTTTATCGAGATCATCGGTCACTACAACCCATTGACCGAGCCGCCAACCATTGTCATTGACGAGGAAAAGGCGCTAAACTGGCTTACGCATGGCGCCCAGCCCACAGAAACGGTGTCCAGACTGCTAAATAAGCTCGGCATCATGGAGAAGTTTAAGGCAGCAAAAACCTAGGCCAGAAGGCCTTTTGAAAAGGGAGCTTGGACTAGACCAGGTACTAGGAGGCGCATCTTGACAAGGTAAAAGGAACAAGCAACCGACGAAGTCCCTTGTCAGGGGTCAAAGAAATGGCAGAGGAGACAATCAACATGAAAGAGCTGATTGAGTATATTGCAAAGTCGATCGTGAATAAACCGGAAGCGGTGGTAGTAACTGAGGAGCAGGACAGCGAAAGGCTGGTGCTTAAATTGCAGGTTGACCCTGAGGATACGGGGAGGGTGATCGGCAAACAGGGTCGGGTTGCTCAGGCGATGCGCACCTTGCTTAGGGTGATGGCAGTAAGAGAAGGAATCCGAGCAAGGCTGGAGATAGTTTCGGAGGCGGAGGCGGAGGCCGAGACCAGCCAGTAGTGGTTTTCCCATCCGCTGACCACACCCTCCTTCCAGGTGAGGTCATCAAGCTCCCGGGCAAGCCGCCTCGTTTTTTCGAACGCCTGGGCAAAGGGGATGACTAGGCAGTCTTGAAGGTAAAGAAAGTCGAAGCTATACCTCAGAATCCCCAGTTTATAGTCGTTGGTCGGGTGGTTGCCCCCTGGGGGGTAAAGGGTGAGGTGAAGGTGGAGGCAATGACTGATTTCCCTGACCGCTTCTCCCCCGGGGAAGAGGTTCACATTGATGGTCACCCGTTAAACATCGAACGGTGCAGGTGGCATAAGGGGAGGGTTATCGTTAAGCTTGCCACAGTGGATAGCGTGGAGGCGGCGGAGAGACTTCGCGGGAGATGGCTGGAAATCCCGCAATCAAAACTGCGCCCCCTCCCTCAAGACCAATATTATCAGTTTCAATTGACGGGACTGGAGGTTTGGACCACCGAGGGAAAGCTTCTCGGGCGCATCGCCGCCATATTGCCCACAGGGAGTAACGATGTTTATGTGGTGCGTGGCGAGCACGGCGAGCTGCTCATCCCTGCTATTGAAGATGTGGTAAAATCAGTAGAACTGGAAACGGGGCGCGTTGTAGTTGAGTTGATCCCAGGTTTGCTCCAGAGTCAAGCCTGAGCTTGAAGAGGCCAAAAGGGCTTTAAAATCGATCATGCGTTATTCCATAATGAGCAAAGGTTGAGGGATAAGATGGCAGCTCCAATTCCAGAGGTTGTGATTCTTCGTCTGCCGCTATACTATCGCATTCTAACCCTCCTCCAGGAGGAAACCGAAATTGTAAGCTCGCAGGAGCTAGGAGCGCAACTGCAGATAACCCCGGCTCAAATCCGCAAGGACCTGAGCTACTTTGGCAAGTTCGGCATCCAGGGCAAAGGCTACAATGTAAACCAGCTCCTGGGTGAATTGCGCCACATTCTGGGGCTTGACCGCCAGTGGTCTGTCGTCCTTGTTGGCGTGGGACGCCTGGGAAGGGCTATCCTAGACTATAGCGTGCTGGAACCCCAAGGTTTCCACATCACGGCTGCCTTTGACACCGACTCACGGCAGATTGGCAAGAAAGTAGGACAGCTAGCAGTTCAAGATATCGCTACGCTCAGCGACACGGTCAAGAATCAAGGTATCAACATTGGAATCGTCGCTGTGCCACCATCTGAGGCGCCGGAGGTCATCAACCGCCTGGTTAGCTGCGGCATCAAAGCCATCCTAAACTATGCCCCGGTCGCACCTGCGATACCCAGCGATGTTCGGGTATATAACATCGACCCTGTAGTCGCCCTGCAAACCCTAACCTGCCACCTAAAGTCTCTGGGCACCCCCTGAACCGGGCTTCCTCTTCCTCCGCTCAGCAACCTTAATCCGAATCAAAGCCCGACGTAGCGCTACCTCGGCGGCGGCAAGGTCCATTTCAGTGGGGCGAAGCCTTAGTCTTTCTTCAGCGCGGCGCTTGGCCTCCTCGGCCCTCTCGATGTCAATCTCCTCAGCCCGCTCGGCAACATCGGCAAGGACAGTTACCCGATTTTGCATCACTTCAAGAAAGCCGCCAGTGACGAAAATTGCTGTCTCCTCACCCCCCTTCCTCACCACCAGCTCACCGGGCTGCAACATGGTGAGCAAGGGGGCATGATTAGGCAATATCCCTAGCTGCCCTTCGATGCCAGGAGCGATGACCACATCGACATCATCGGTGTAGACGTCCCGCTCTGCAGTTACAATCTCGAACTTGATTTTGGCCATCTAACTGCCCTCTAATTACTTACCCCTTCCTTGGTTTTCTCCTCTTGTATTTTTATTTTACCTCTGTTTCTCCTTGCAAATTCTTGAAATGAATACATATAAGCATCTTTGTCACTAGCTACTTCTCTTACCTCTGCTCTCCTTGCATTTACATACTCTTCAAGTTCCTCCCAGCATCGCACTATTGAACGACCCACATACCTCCGTACCACTTTCTCAGAAATAATCCCTTCTAAAGCCATAAAACTTATTCTATTACATATAGCTAAAACTGATTCTACCTTTTTGCGACCCTCGTCAGACAACTGTTCAAGGTTATAATCGCTAAACACATATCTACGCATTTCTCTCTCCTCTAAGCCTCCCCATATCTCAAGCAGTGAATTGAAAGCCTCAAGTTTTCTCATACTTCTATTCACCAATAACTGCCAAATCCCGCCGACTATCCCCAAAGCTATTACTGCTGTTGCAATTGCAGTCATTACTTCCCATGCACTTGTTATATGCCAAACACTCATTAACTTAAACCTGCCTTAGCTTCCCCTCTCACCAAGTAGAGCTTCTTCTTCCTTACCGCCTATGACCATAAGAGCATTGCCAAATACGGAAATAAGATTTACTCGAGTTACCCCGCCTCAAGCTCCTTGGCCCTCTCCACCACCTCGTCGATGGTGCCCACCATGTAGAACGCCTGCTCAGGGAGGGCGTCATGCTGCCCTTCAAGGATCTCCTTGAAGCCGCGCACCGTCTCCTTGACCGGCACATACTTGCCCTCCCTGCCGGTAAACGCCTCGGCGACGAACATGGGCTGGGAGAGGAAGCGCTGAATCTTGCGCGCTCGGGCTACGGTGAGCTTGTCCTCCTCGCTCAGTTCCTCGATACCGAGAATGGCGATGATGTCCTGGAGGTCCTTGTAGCGCTGGAGCACCCGCTGCACCCCGCGCGCCACCTCGTAATGCTCCTGACCAACAACGCGGGGATCAAGGATGCGGGATGTGGACGCCAGGGGGTCAACGGCGGGATATAACCCCTGCTCAGCGATGGAGCGCTCCAGGGCGATGACAGCATCGAGGTGAGCGAAGACGGTGGCTACCCCGGGATCGGTGTAGTCATCGGCGGGGACATAAATTGCCTGGAATGAGGTGATGGAGCCCCTCTTAGTGGAGGTGATCCTCTCCTGTAGGTCGCCCATCTCGGTGGACAAAGTGGGCTGATAGCCCACCGCCGAGGGCATGCGACCGAGGAGCGCCGAAACCTCCATGCCAGCCATGATATAACGATAGATGTTATCGATGAACAGCAGCACATCCTGCCCTTCCACATCGCGGAAGTATTCCGCCATGGTAAGCCCGGTGAGACCGACACGCATTCTGACCCCTGGCGGCTCGTTCATCTGCCCGAAAACAAGGACTGTCTTGTCGATGACCCCTGAGGCCCTCATCTCATACCACAGGTCATTCCCCTCACGGGAGCGCTCCCCTATTCCAGCGAATACGGAGAAGCCACCGTGGACAGTGGCGATATCGTGAATGAGCTCCATGATGATAATGGTCTTACCCACCCCAGCACCACCAAAGGCACCCACCTTCCCCCCTCTGGTGAACGGGGTAATGAGGTCGATAACTTTAAGCCCGGTCTCCAGCATCTGGGTGGATGTCTCCTGTTCCTGAAAGGAGGGAGGAGCACGATGTATCGGCCAATGCTCCTCGGCATCAACAGGCCCCAGATCGTCCAGGGGTTCCCCCATGACATTGAAAAGCCGGCCCAGTGTGGCTCGGCCCACGGGGACAGTGAGCGGCGCCCCGCTGTCTATAGCCTCGGCACCCCTCTCCAGGCCATCAGTGGGGGACAGGGCAAGGCAGCGAACCCAGTTGTTCCCCACATGCTGCTGCACCTCGAGCACAATCTCGCCCCCATCCCGGGGGATCTTGATAGCATTGTGGAGCGACGGCAGCTCATCAGGGGGAAACTCGATGTCCACCACTGTGCCAATGACCTGGGCTACTTTTCCTTTGGCCATTTTTCACCCCTTCTAGACCAGCGCCGCGGCTCCGCCGGTGATGTCCAAAAGCTCCTTGGTGATCATCTCCTGGCGCACCTTATTATAGGTTAGCGTAAGGTCCTCGACGAGCTCGTTGGCGTTGTCGGTGGCGGCGCGCATCGCCACCATCCTCGCCGACTGCTCGCTGGCAATGGACTCCAGAATTGCGTGGTAGAGCTGCATCTCGATGAAGCGGGGCAGAAGCCCGGCAAGGACAGAGGCAGCGGAGGGCTCATAGATATACCCCACATTTAGCCTCGCCTCTATGGTTGCTGGCTCAACGGGGAGCAGCCGCCACATTACCGGCCTCTGTGTCATGGTGGTCACAAACTCGGTATAGCAGAGATAAACCTCGTCCACCAGCCCGGCGCTGTAATCATCGATGACCACGCGGGCAATGGGAAGGATATCCGCCACAGACGGCTGGTCACCGAGGTAGGTGAACTCAGCCCTGACCTCCTGCCCATAGCGCACCATGAAATCCCGCCCTTTCCTGCCCACGGCAACAATGGTCATTGGGACGCTTTGCTCCAGGATAAAGCTCGTCGCCCTGCGGTTGACATTGGCATTAAGTCCGCCGCAAAGCCCGCGGTCGGGGGTAATATGGATCACGGCGATGCGGTTCGCCGGCCTTTGAACCAGCAGGGGATGAATGTCCTCATCCTCCTGTCGTTGGGCAGCGAGGTCCGCCAGAACCTGACGCATCAAATCGGCATAAGGGCGTCCCGCGATGTCACGTTCCTGAGCCCGCCTCATCTTGGAGGCAGCGATCATCTCCATCGCCTTGGTGATCTTTGCCGTGCTCTGGACGCTTCTTATGCGGCGCCGTATCTCACGAATGGTAGCCATTTTTTCGCCCGTTATTTGGACAAAGAATCTACAAAAGAGCCACAATCGTTAGCGAAGTCATTGTACAGCTTAAACAGTTCATTGATACTTTGAGCAGGTGTTGTCATATACTAAC
>DAOUOW010000014.1 GCA_030626475.1 Chloroflexota bacterium
CATTGAGGACGGCCTAGTTGAGCCCGGCGATTGGTGGTACCCATCACCGTGGTATATACCTGAGAAGGGGAAGATATCAGCGATACCTCGTAAATAAGGAGAGGAACGAAATATATCAATCCAAAAGAAAGGAGCATACGATGACACAAGAGCCTCCGAAGATATTTGATGAGTTTCCCACTGAAAGTGATTGGGATGTCGTTGTTATAGGGGGTGGGCCCAACGGGCTAATGGCGGGTGCCTACCTGGCCAAGGCTGGCGTGAAGGTTGCTGTGCTCGAGCGTCGCTACGAGGCTGGAGGAGGACTGGCTACAGAGGAGGTCCTCTTCCCGTGCTATTACTCCAACGTTCATGCCATCTACCACTTGATGGTGGACTACATGCCGGTCATTAAGGACTTCAACCTCGACCGCCACGGCACTGTCTGGGTCAAGCCCAACTACCAGACAGGCATGGTATTCGAGGACGGCAAGTCTCTGCTTATGACACGCATGATAGAGGACACCAAGGATTCCATCAGCAAGTTTTCGTTCAAGGATGCCATTGCTTTTGGCAAGCTGATGCGCACCTGGCGTCGAATCGTGAGTGAGATAGTGGGGCCTGCCACCTATCTCCCGCCAGTAGCTCCGCTGGAGCTCATCACCGCTATGCAGCGCACCGAGATCGGCCAGGAGATGCTGGACATCACCGAGCGCAGCCCTCTGGAGCTGATAACCGATGCCTTTGAGAACGACCGGGTGCGTGCCCTCATGCTATACGTCAGTTGCATGTGGGGACTGGACCCCAGGGAGAGCGGGATAGGCTTCTTTGTCCCCCTCCTGCTTGACCGGGGGATGAACAAGTGTTACTGCTACGGCGGTTCGCACAAGTTCGCCGGCGCCCTGATACGAGAGATAATCCAGGGTGGAGGAACGATCCTGGATGCTGCTGAGGTGACCAAGATCATTACGCAGAATGGTCGAGCTGTTGGGGTTGAGACCTCAGAGGGGCATACCCTGCGCAGCAAGGTGGTCATGTCCAGCCTCGACCCACACACCACATTCCTTGACCTTGTCGGCAGTGGCAATTTGCCGGGAACGCTGAAGGAGTCGGTGGAGGGCTGGAAGTATGACAAGTGGAGCTACTATACCCTGCACATTGCTACCAAGGAGCAGCCGCAATATGCTTGCGATGACCCCTGGGTGAGCGAAGCGTTCATGACTATCTTCGGCTTCGAGAGCAGCGACCAGGTCCTGGCCCACTGGGACAATGTGATCGCAGGCAAGGTGGGTGATAATTTCGGCGGCCATTCCACCTGCGAGAGCTTCTTCGATCCCCACCTCGCCCGAATGCCAGGGCACGTTTCCTTTTTCCAGATGCATGCTCCGTACGAAATTGAAGGCGGCTGGGAGACACGGGGGAAGGAGCTCGAGGAGGCAGTGCTGGACAAATGGCAGCGGGCGGCTCCCAACATGACGCGAGAGAACATTATCATGAGGGTCGCCGAGAACCCGGTGGACATCGAGACCCGTTTCCCCAATATGCGCCGTGGGGGAATCAAGCACGGCGACTATAATCCATTGCAGCTTGGTTATTTCCGTCCCAACACTGAATGCTCCTCCTCCAAGACACCCATCGAGGGTCTCTACCTGTGTGGTGCCTCCGCCTATCCTGGCGGTCTGGTCACCGGGGGGCCTGGCTATGTTGCTGTCAACAAGGTGGCCGAGGACATGGGGATCAAGAAGTGGTGGACGCCTACAGCCGAGATGGAGAAGTACGTTAAGACCTATATGACGTGACATGGAGGGCAAACATGCTAATCTAAGCGGGAAATGAGCACCCCGGTGTGAATGCAGCAATTTAAGGAGCTGCGTTCTAGAAGTTTATTCCTGCAATAAAGAGGGGGGTTGGTGGAGACATCAACTCCCTTCTCATTTCCCGCCATTCCAGCTATAATGCCCTCGAAGGAGGCGGCTATGGAAAAGCAGCAGTGGGAATATAAAGCAATTCCGGTGTCGTTAGAGGTGCAAGTAGCCCGCTTTAAGGCTCGTCGCGAAGGCGCAGCGCCCAGCGTAGATAGTATTGAGGATGTGCTGAATCAATACGGCGCTGATGGATGGGAATTGGTAAGCACCTTTCTATGGCGGATCGAAGACGAACCCCAGGTTTTTACCATTCTCAAGCGACCTCTAGTTGTGTAGTAGTCATTACAGCTTCGTCTCGGACGTCCCGTTTAGCCGGATAGTGCCCACATCGAGAAAGTCAATTTCCGGGCAAACCCCCAGCCAGCCTGAGGCGTCTTTTCGTGTCGATCCTCTGTGGAATTGCATTTACCGAAACTGTCAGAAGGAGGTCTGTATGGAAGGACCCGTCGAAAAACGTCTGTCGAGGATTGAGGAGGGCCTTCGGGAAATACAAGAGGCGCAGGCCACACTGCTGGATGCCGCTGCCAATCAGATGAAGGTGACTGAGGTTCAGATGGATTTCATCAGCACCCAGATAGAATCAACCAAGCTTCAGTTCGAAGGGTTATTTCTGCAGCTAAAAATGGCCATGTCCTTCGGTCTGATATCACTGCTTGGATTCTCAGTCGCTGTATATGCTCTGGGAGTATCGCTGGATGACGGGGGGATCAAGACCGTCGGCATGGCGTATATCGGTGTCTCGCTGTTTGCCTTCCCTGCGAGCTTTATAGCCTGGCTCCTGGGACGGACCAAGAGCCGCTGGAAGCGTGAGTCTGAAAGCTAAGCGGCATGTCTGCGTGCGGTCCAATAAAGAAACAAGCCTGGAAGAAGAGGATAAGACTAACGAATGTCCCGAATGCCCAGAACAGAGCATCCAACACGATACTATCTCTACGGCAAGCCGTGCCGTCTCCTGTAGTCTTCCCTCCACGATTCCCCGAAGTTCTCCCGCAGGATTCTTTCGATATCCTCCTCTGAATGCAGCCTTCTTCCATCAGCGTATGTATAAGACTGGAGTGCTAGACTCACCGAGTAAGGATTTCCCATTTCCAAAACAGGATCGGGAAAACTGACTTTATTGAAATTCAGAATGTGCTCAAATAAGACCACTGCCTCAATCACGACCTGCTCACGAGATCGCTCATCAGGATAGCGTTTTTGGAGATCGATCTCCAAGAAGTAGCGCAGCCATTCGCCATGTAACTCCTGTCTCGAATACGTAGTGCAAGCTTTAACGAACCTGTAGAATCTGTCACGGTCTAAAGGGTGTTCAAATAGCGCGGCTCCCCTAAGCCAGGCTGAATAATACTTCCTCACAAGATCCGACATCCGATACTTAGCCGTCATTTCAGCATATCCTCCGCGCGTAAGAAATTTGGGCGATTGCTCAGTCGGTGGTTGTTTCCCTGGCTCAGGCCATTATACCATAACCGTAATCGGTACCGATGTCGGCACCGCATACGGTAAACCCGATCCCGCTATATGCTAGCGTGAGGAGATGTAATGGTGCTGTCTGGAGAATTAACTTCCAGTTAACTTGTCGATGTCTGGAGCAAGTCCCCGACCGGTCGACGCGCCAACCGAGCGCAAAGCGGTCAAGCCTGCGAAAAAAGGCGAGTCAAAGCGGAAGTCCGACGCACAGGTCGCAGCTTCGAAAGATGAGGCCAGTTTGGGCGAGTTCGTAGGTGACATGAAGGGGCTTAGCAGTACTTAGGATTGAGAACTCAGCAACGAGGTTCCGAGAGGCGTTTCCATCTCTTTTTCATTGACTATCGAATGCTATCGCCTTATCATAACGCTAGGGGTTCCGACTAGCATGCAACATGCAGATAATTATGACATTATCATTATCGGGGCCGGTCCAGCAGGATGTACTGCCGCACATGAATTAGCAGATGAATTTGATGTATTGTTGATAGACAAAGGAGACCTGCCACAAGACAAACCCTGTGGCAGTTTGTTAAATGAGGACTCTATAGATATTCTTAAGAATTGGGAAGGTGTTAGTGATATTCTTATTTCACCATCTTTCGTAACATTGGGGTATATCGACTTTGATAATAAGATAACTGTCAAAACAAAAAGACAGTTTTGGAATACAGACCGAAAAAAATTCAGTTCATGGTTACTAAATAGATTGCCCCAAAATGTCACCATTTCATCGCACACACTTTTTAAGGATTTCGAGGTTGTAGAGGATAAAATAGAAGTTATAGTAAATCGCCATCGCAGTCTAAAATTGAAAACAAAATACTTAATCGGAGCAGATGGCACCACATCGACTGTAAGAAGGGGCATCTCAACGATACCACCAAGAAGAAGCACCCTTTATCAAGTTCTTGTAACAAGCAGTGCAGAGACGAACAATTTCACATGGTTTGTTTTCGATACCTCAATCACAAATTATTATTCATGGGTGATACCAAAAGGAGACCATACAATTATTGGAACTGCAATTGAAGGAAGAAGTAAAAGAAATATGGACCTGCTTTTAAAAAAGCTTTCCCAAGAATTGAGAATATCGACAGAAGTTTTAAAAACAGAAGGGCATCCGGTGATAATAATCGGCAATCTAAATGAAATCGTATTAGGCAGTGATAATATCTTGTTAGTCGGTGAGGCAGCAGGTTTTATTAGTCCATCCAGTTTTGAAGGGATTAGTTATGCGTTACAAAGTGGATTGATGGCGGCGCAAGCAATAAAAACCGAATCCAACTCTGTTATTGATACCTACCGCAAGTTATGCAACCCCATCTGTCGAAGATTATCTGATCAATTAGAAAAAACCCAAGTAGTTTTTGATAAAGAAAAAAGAAGTGCATATTTGAAGAGCGTTATGAATGAATAATGAGGGCACCGGGAGCATCTCAAACCAGGAGATAGCGCAAGAAGGGATTGCAATCACCTCACGGCATGGTATAATAGCTCCCACAGTCAAGCCATCGCCTGATCTGAAAGACACCATCGGTGGGAAAACATTAGAGAGAGGATATGAACTGTGAAAGCCGCTGTACTATATGAGCCCAACAGCCCGTTGCGGGTAGAAGAGGTTACCCTTGATGAGCCACAGGACCAGGAAGTGGTGGTGAAACTTGTGGCTATTGGAGTGTGCCACACCGATCTTCATGTTATCAAAGGTGTTGATCCCCTAGTATGCTGGCTGAGGCTCAATTTGCATTGATCAACTCAAAAGGAAGGGGTAACCGCAAATGACAGCATTAGAGGAATTGACCAAACCCGCTGACACCCTAACTAATCCTTACATCGAGCGCTGGAAGGAAAAGGGCGGTAAGGTAATAGGCTACTATTGTACCTATGTGCCTATAGAAGTGATGCACGCTGCTGGCATGCTCCCCTATCGGATGAGAGCCACGGGAAGCACCAGTAGCGAACTGGGAGACCTTTATTCAGACCATTTAATCTGTACCTTTGTCCGCCACTCCCTTGACCAGGCAATGAGGGGAGAATACAAATTCCTTGATGGGCTTGTTGCTGCGTTCAGTTGTGACCATATTCGCCGCATGTTCGATGTATGGCGCTACGGCAAAATCGAAACGGCCCAGCCTCCCTTTTATTTACGCTTTCTTAGCGTACCGTTTACGGCTGATGATGCCGCGGTTGAGTGGCTAGCAGCTGAACTGGAGCGGTTTAAGTGGAGCCTGGAGAAGCACTTCCAGATGACCATCACCGATGACGACCTGCGCGAGAGCATAAAGGCCTACAACGAGAAGCGCAGACTCCTTAAGAGCCTATATGAGCTGAGGAAAAAGGAGTCGCCCCCAGTCACTGGCGCTGAAGTATTGAGGATTGTCATCGCCAGCACTGCAATGCCCGTGGAAGAATTCAACCAGCTAATGAAGAAGATGCTCGATGAAGTCAATGGTCGAGATGGTTTTTCAGATTATAGAGCCCGGTTGATGCTGGCTGGCGGTGAACTTGAGAACCCCGCCTATATAGAAGTCATTGAAGAGCTTGGCGGGCTGGTGGTCATCGACTATCTATGTTTTGGCGTCAGGGACTTCTGGGACCTGGTTGACGAGGATGCTGAGCCCCTTGTGGCCCTGGCCAAGCGTTACCTCTACCGCATTTCCTGTCCCCGCAACATGGGGCATCGTGAAAGGGTTACATTCATAAATGATATGTTAAAGGAGTTCAAGGCTGATGGGGTTATCGTTGAGCGGCTGAAGTTTTGCGATGCCTGGGGTGGCGAGGGCGCTATGTTGGAATGGAAGGAGAGAGAAGCCGGCATCCCCTGCATGGTGCTGGAAAGGGAATACCTGATGGCTGGTCTGGGGCAGCTCAGAACCAGGGCTCAGGCTTTCTTGGAGATGATAGAGAAGCGTTAGAGTGGCAGATAAGAGCGCATGTGGAAGGGGTGGAAGGCTCTTCTGGGATGCTAAAAATTTGAGCTTATTATTGCAAACAGGAGGTTGATGAAATGGTAGAAAAGTATGCCGACCACAAAGAATTGTTAAACCTGATGAACTTTTTGATGCCCCTTATTTCCAGTAACGAAGATCTAAGACACCAACAGGCAATCATAATGTACAACAAATATTGGATTGAGCTGGTGCTTAAAGCGGAGGAGGAAGGGGAGAAGATCGTATATAATCAGTTTAACATGTATGCAGAGTTGTTTCATGTCTTCGATCTAGTGCCAGTTCCCCCTGAGATCTGGACGCTGCTAAAATGCGGTTTGAGAGATGGGTATGGCATGTGTGAGACTATAGATGCCGCGCATGAAGCCGGGATTCACCCCGAACTCTGTTCTGCTCATAAGTCGGCGATCGGAGACCAGTTGTTGGGGAACCGGATACCTCCGCCAGACATGATCGTCAACCCAAGCTTTCCCTGCGATAACACTAAAATAGCCTATCAGATTTTAGCCGAGATCACCGGAGCCCCCATGTTGGTCATGGATTGCCCTTATTTTGGGCCTGACATCGATGAGGAAGCTGCCATGGAATACTGGGTAAACCGGGTGAAGGAACTCATCCGCTTTTTGGAGGAGCACAGCGGCAAGAAGCTGGACCCTGACCGGCTCAAGGAGGTGGTCGAGGAAGCCAATCGCGCAGTCGACTACGCATTGGAATATGCGTCATACAGGCAGTTAAAACCTCTGCCCCAGCCTGGGCCTGGGGGTGGGACGGCCATGGGTGGCATGAATTTAATGGGACTCCCTCAATACACGGAGCTGATGAAAGGATTGCTCGACGATATCAAAGACCGGGTAGCAAAGGGGAAGACGGCGGTCCCAGAGGAAAAGCTGAGGCTAAACTGGTTCTACTTGCATGCCTTTTACGATCGCGATGTTTATGGATGGCTGGAACGTGAAAAAGGAGCAGTGTCGCCGATTTCTTTCGCGACTTACGATCGCCTTGAGGTCATCGATACCTCCACTACGGAAAGCATCATCAGGGGGGTGGCTAGAAGGCTGCTGCAGTTCCCCATGGGGAGGCAGGGCACCGGCTCGTCAGACATTTACATCGACGACTGTATTGATGCGGTCACACGATGGCAGTGCGATGCCGTTATCCTCTCCGGGCATGCCGGCTGCAAGTATATCAGGGGACTCATTGGCCTGCTGAGGGACGAGCTTCGGAAAATGGGAGTTCCCTTACTTGTCTTTGACGAAGATACCTTCGATCCCAGGGTATCACCTCCGGAGGAGTTCCATCCGAAAATTGAGGAGTTCGTGGACATGTGTTTAGCGAGCAAAGAATAAATAAAGGGAAGTCTATAGCATGATTGTTGCCGGCGCAAGCAATAAAAACCGAATCTAACTCTATTATTGATACCTACCGCGAGTTATGCAACCCCATCTGTCGAAGACTGTCTGATCAATTAGAAAAAACCCAAGTAGTTTTTGATAGAGAAAAAAGAAGTGCATATTTGAAGAGCGTTATGAATGAATAGTGAGAGCACCGGGAGCATGTCAAACGAAAGCGTCAGCATAGAGGAACTGGCCAAAGCGCGAACCCCGTTGGAGCTACTGTACTGGGTAGAACTGAAGATGGATCAAATTGGATCTACTGATGACGGGGAGAGAGCGCTAAGGCTGCGCGAGGGCCCTGCAAAGCAGCTTATTGAGGAAGTCTACCCCTTGGCGATATTTGGATGGCACAAGTTTGGCAATACCGACCGAATACTCCTGCAACCGGTCATTGGCAATCAAAGCTATGATGCAGTAGTGACCGACCTGACATGTGAACCTAGCTCTCTGAGTTACGTTGAGATCACCCAATCTCATGAAGGGGAAACCGAATACCTGCGGAGGCTCGATCTACAGCAGCGTGGATTCACCTTCGGGCATAGTCCCATCACCAAGAAAGGCACGAAAAAGACCGGTCTGCAAGTCTCAGTAGAACCCCAAGTCGTCCATCCCAGTGACGTCGCGAAAGATGAACTGGAGAGGATTGTTGATGCTGCAAAGCGAAAAGCAGCTAAGGATTACCCTACCAACACGCCGCTCATCATAGTCTTCGATGATGATGGGTTTTTCCAACGAGCTACCGATGATGCCACCCTGGATGCTTTTGTTAAGAAGCACATTCTGAATCTAGACCTCAGGTTCTCGACGCTCTATCTCGTTGGCCGGCGAAAGAATGTCTTCCGAGAGTACAGCCTAGGCAAAACGTAGCAATTTAACAAGTCAATGCAGGCTACCAACCAGGGTGGAGCGACGAGATGGCGGGCATCTGGTTCAGGAAGCCTTGTCCACGCGCACTGCGGCTACCTTGAATTCCGGAATCTTGGATATCGGGTCGAGGGCTGGATTAGTCAGGAGATTGGCTGCACTCTCGACAAAGTGGAACGGCATGAATACCACGCCAGGTTCGATGCTATCGGTAACCATGGCGTCAGTCTCTATCTCACCTCTCCTTGAGGCTACCGTGACCAGGTCTCCACTCACTACCCCCAATTTCTTGGCATCCTGCGGGTTGATCTCTATGTAACTCCTGGGGAACTCAGCGTTCAGGGTTGGGGAGCGGCGGGTCATACTGCCCCCATGCCATTGGGATGACACTCTGCCCGTGGTCAGGATTAAGGGGTATTCTTCATCGGGTTCCTCTGCCGGCGCTTCATGGCCAACATCCTGGAATTTCCCTTTCCCCCGGCTGCACTGGTCTACATGCAAGATCGGGGTACCAGGGTGGTCCTCTGCGGGGCACGGCCATACTAAGCCCTCGGGCAGGTTTAGTCTTTCATAGGTCATTCCCGCATACTGGGGGGTCGCCTTCCGCAACTCCTCAAAGATCTCTTCAGCAGAAGTGTAGGGGAATAAATTGGCGAAGCCCATCGCCTCAGCCAGACGGCAGATAATCTCCCAGTCCGATACCGCTTCTCCCGGTGGTTCCACAGCCTTTCTTATTAGTTGCACTCTGCGCTCGGTGTTAGTGAAGGTGCCTTCCTTCTCTGCCCAACAGGCCGAAGGCAGGACAACATCAGCCAGTTGAGCTGTCTCGGTGAGGAAAATATCTTGCACCACCAGGAACTCCAGGTTTTCCAGGCCTTTCTTCACATGGCTTATATCCGGGTCGGACAGCATGGGGTTCTCCCCAACAATATACATCGCCCTGACCTTGCCCTCTGCGGCGGCATTGAGCATCTCCACCACGGTCAGGCCTGCCTCGGAGGGAAGGTCGGCTACGCCCCAGAGCCCTGCTACTTCTGCTCTTATAGCATCATCAGTCACTGAGCGGTAGCCCGGGAGCACATTGGGCAGGGCGCCCAAATCGCAAGCTCCCTGAACATTGTTCTGCCCCCTAAGGGGGTTTACTCCAGTGCCGGTCCTGCCCAGATTCCCTGTTAGCAAAGCAAGGTTGGCTATGGACATTACATTGGCGGTGCCGGTAGTGTGCTGTGTTATCCCCATAGCATATACTATGGCACCGCGCTCAGCCTGGCCGAAGGTTAAAGCTGCTTCTTCGATGTCCTTTGCCTTCACCCCTGTGATTTGTTCTACCTGCTCCAAGGGGTAGTCTTTAAGTGTGTTAGTCAGATCTTCTATACCCTCAGTTCTCTGGGCAATGAATTCCTTGTCTTCAAGCCCATGTTCGAGTATAGCCTTCATGATACCGTTGAGCAGCGCTATTTCAGTTCCGGGCTTAAGTTGGAGGAAAATATCAGCCTGTTTAGATAACTGGATAACCCTGGGGTCAGCTAAAATAACCTTGGCACCTCTCTCCTTGGCCTTGATGATTTCCCTGGCTACCAGCGGGTGCTGTGATGTGGTGTCTGACCCGATGACCAGGATACAGTCCGACTGCTCCAGATCGCCTATGGGGTTGGTCATAGCCCCGCTGCCCAGGCTTGCGACCAGACCAGCCACCGTAGGGGCATGGCAGAGGCGGGCGCAGTGATCAATGTTATTGGTGCCGATGACCGCCCGAGCGAACTTCTGTATTACGTAATTCTCCTCGTTGGTACACTTAGCCGAGGAGAGGATGGCCACGGAATCTGGACCGTGCTGCTCCTTTACTGCGCCCAATCTGCTGGCTACCAGTTTCAGTGCCTCCTCCCATGAGGCTTCCCGGAAGGATTCTCCATCCTTAATAAGGGGCACGGTCAACCTTTCTCGGTGATGAATAAACTCGTGGGCATTCCACCCCTTGATACAGAGTTTGCCTTCATTTACCGGGTGCCTCTGCCACGGTCTGGTGCCAATGACACGGTCATCTTTCGCCACCAGTAGCAACCCACAACCGGCGCCGCAGTAGGGGCAGATGGTGGGCACAAATCTAACCAAGTTCTACACCTCCGGCCTTCGTCTCTTCCTCGGTGAAAGTCCCCAGGGGGAGAGCATCATCGATGTTGATTCCAGCCTCATAGTTAAAGATAGAACGCAGCTCGTTATGTAGTTGGTGATAGAGCCTAGTTAAAGGGATCTCCATGGGGCAGACTGCCTCACACTGCCCACAGTTAAGGCAGCTATCTGCGATGTGCATGAGACGGGTGAGATGGAACAGCCTCGGTGGCGGCGTCCTGCCCCGTTCCACCCACACCCTGTCGGCATCGAGGGCACAATCCTTGCAATAGCACAAAGGACAGACATTGCGGCAACCGTAGCACTTAATGCACTTGTCGAATTGGCGCAACCAGTAATCTAGCCTTTCCTGGCGGTCGGTTTCCAAGTCGGGGAAGTCTTTGTCCTGCCACCGGGCTGCCCTCTCCTTAATTGCTGAAGCGTCAACCGTACTACCCTGACTCTTCAGATTTGCTGCCGCCAGTATCTCTTCCCCTCTAGGGGTATTGGCAGTAGCTCCGTCCCCATCGATAGCACAGCTTATATCCGCCATGCTGGGTATCGGATATCCGCAGCGGCGACAGTTTGCTGAGAGCAACGACTCATCAAGAGCTTCCTTCTTGCCCCCTACCTCCATGCCGTCATGGAAGATATAGACCTCTCCCTCTTTGGCGTTTGCGGGATTGACGGTGCCGTAGCATTCAATCCCAATTAGGTAAATATCGTCTCTATTGACCTGGTTTCTTTTAGCTAGCTCGATTACTCCTCGGGCGTCACAGGAGCGAGCTACTAACCCAATCTTCTTTCCCTTATCGCCATAATCAGCCAGGATGCTGGCCAAGCTATACGGCTGATATGAGGCCGCGGTTATCTTCACAGCATCTGCTGCGTCGGTGATGAAGGCAGGAACCACATCCCTTTCATCAATGCCTGGGACAAAGGCCAGAACCTCATCAACCATCCCCTTTTCCAGCACGGTGTGAACAATCTTCCTCACTGTGTCTCCGTATCTCATCCGCTGCTTTCAGCCCCCTCTTAGCGGATTGGGTCCCAATTGTCGAATGGTCGCAGTAAATGACTCCGCGATATCAGCGAATCTGGTGCCTTCGGAGGCAGAGACCCACTCCAGGCGAACTCTATCCGGGTTGATACCCAATACCTCGAGCATTTTCTTCAGGGCAATCACCCTTCGCCGGGTGTACATATTGCCTTCTATATAGTGGCACTCACCGGGATGGCATCCCATTACTAGCACGCCATCCACCCCCATCAGCAGTGCCTTGGTGATGAATTGCGGATTGACCCGGCAGCTACACATTGTTCGGATGGCACGAATGGTTGAGGGATACTGCAACCGGCTCACTCCAGCCAGGTCAGCCCCGGCATAGCTACACCAGTTGCAGAGAAAGGCGAGTATCTTGGGTCTGAATACTGCAGTAGTCATACCAGAGCCTCTATCTGAGCGAGAATCTGTCCATCCTCAAAGCCGCCCGTGGAACAGGCACCAGATGGGCAGATGGCAGCACAGTTCCCACACCCCTTACATTCTAGCTCGCTAACTACCGCCACCCCCTCTTGTTCATCGAACGATATAGCGTTATAGGGGCAGACCTGGATGCAAAGCTTGCACCCGGAACAGGCGTCCTTATTGATGAACGCTATAATGCCACCAGCAGGGATAGCCTCCTTGGAGAGTATGGTGACAGCCCTGGAGGCAGCCGCCTGAGCCTGGGCGATGCTCTCATCTATAGACTTGGGGTTATGGGCCAGGCCGCACATGAACACCCCGTCAGTGGAGAAATCCACCGGGCGAAGCTTCATGTGGGCTTCGAGAAAGAAGCCATCCTCATTTAGAGGCACCTTGTACAGCTGGGACAGTTCCTTGTTGCCCTGCGGGGCCACTGTAGCCGCCGCCAGGGCTATGAAGTCGGCATCTAGGAGCAGGCGCTGGCCCAAAACAGGATCGGGCACACTGACCCTCAGGATGCTCTTACCCCCCTCTTCAACCGCCTCCACCTGGGGCTTATCATCCACGTCATAGCGGATGAACTTCACCCCCTTATCCGCAGCCTCGCGGTAATAGTCCTCTCTGAAGGCATAAGTCCTCATATCTCGGTAAAGGAGGTAGATATCCATCTCCGGATTGAGCTCTTTCAGCTTCAGGGCATTCTTTATCGACTGAGTGCAGCATACCCTGCTGCAATAGGGCCTCTCCTCATCCCTTGACCCCACGCAGTGGATTATCACTGCGCTCTGGGCGCTGGTGATATCGGTATTGCCCTTGGTGATCTCCCCCTCCAGTTCCAGCAGGGTCAATACCCTGGGGTCTTGCCCGTAGAGATACTCCTTGGGCTTGAATTCCTCGGCCCCGGTGGCGACTATGACCACACCATGAGCTATCTCGGTGACCGCTTTATCAGGTCCCGCCGCTATCTTGGTGATAAAATTGCCCACATAGCCACTGACATCCCGGATATCAGCTTCGGTATATACGTGAATCAAGGGATTATCATGGACCCTGCTCACCAGGTTTGCGAGGTAGGCCTGAACGTCCCCGCCATTCAGGTTATAATGGATTCTCCGCGCTATCCCCCCCAGTTGATCGCCCTTTTCCACCAGGTGAACCTCGAATCCCTGTTCGGCCAGGCTGAGGGCACTCTCCATTCCTGCCACACCCCCACCAATGACTAAAGCAGCATGGTTAACACGCACGGGTAATTGCGGAAGGGATTTGAGGAGTTTGGCTTTGGTCACTGACATCCGCAACAAGTCTTGCGCCTTTGTATTAGCGGCTATCCTGTCCCGCATATGCACCCAAGAGCACTGCTCACGGATGTTGGCCATCTCAAAAAGGTAGGGGTTCAATCCGGCCTCCCTGAGGGTTTCCTGGAACACGGGCTCATGGGTCCTGGGAGTGCAAGCAGCCACCACCACCCGATTCAACCCCTTCTCCTCGATGGTCTCAACTATATGTTTGACAGAATCAATGGAACAACTGAAGATGTTCTCCTCGACGTGAACCACGCCATCCAGGCCCTGGGCATATGTCACCAGTCGGGGCACGTCTATCACCCTGGCGATATTGGTGCCGCAGCGACAAACGAACACCCCGATCCGGGGAGGCTCCCCGGTGACATCCCGCTCCGGGGGGTACTCCTTCTCCGCGGTCAAGGTGCCACGCTTCTCAGAGAGGGACTGCGCCGAGAGAGCCGCTGCGCCGCTAGCCATGGTTACGGAGTCGGGGATGTCCATAGGGGCACGGAACACGCCGCAGGCGTAGACCCCTGGCCTGGAGGTCTCAATGGGCGAGAAATCGTCGCTATGGCAAAATCCGTAGGAATTGACATCGATGGACAGTTTCTCCGCCAGTTCCCTGGTGCTGGGGGGTGATGTCAAGCCAATGGATAGCACCACCAGATCGAATTCCTCAT
This sequence comes from Chloroflexota bacterium, assembly GCA_030626475.1. Lineage (GTDB taxonomy): Bacteria > Chloroflexota > Dehalococcoidia > E44-bin15 > E44-bin15 > JADFVG01. Next base: position 14,121 of record DAOUOW010000014.1, read on the forward strand.
CCCTGGTTTCGGTGCCATTGACACCGTACCGGATCACCACGTTCTTAGTCTGTGGAACTTCCCTTACTACTGACACCTTGCTCCATATGAACCGAACACCGGGGAGGTCTTGGGCCCTTTGGTAGTATCGCTCAAACCCCTTGCCATAGGCGCGGACATCGTTGTGAAATATGGTAGCCTCCAGCTCAGGGTCATGCTCCTTAGCCAGGATCACGTGTTTCATGGCATACATGCAGCACACCGCCGAACAATAGCCCTTTTCCACAGTGGTATCCCGGGAACCGACGCACTGGATCCAGGCTATCCTCTTGGGCGTCTTTTTGTCGGAAGGACGCTTCACCTCTCCCCGGTAGGGACCGGAGGCGCTCAATATCCGCTCGAATTCGAGGCCGGTGACCACATTGCTCATTCTGCCATAGCCGTATTCGGGCTGGAGTCTAGGATCGAAGGGTTGATAGCCCGGGGCCAAGATTATGGCCCCAACCTCAACCTCCACTTCCTCTTCCTGCTGATAGAGGTTAATAGCCTTATTCTTGCACACGGGGGGACAGATTTTGCACTCCCTTTTGCGGGTGAAGAGGCAGAGCTCAGCGTCTACTACAGACACTGCGGGTACCGCCTGGGGGAAGGGAACACGGATACATTTGATAATGGACAGGCCCTCATTATAGGGATCGAGCATCTTTACCGGGCAGTACTCGGCACAGGTCCCGCAGCCGACACACAAGTCCTCCTCCACATATCGAGGCTTCTTGAGCAGGGTCACGTTGAAATTGCCCGCCTCCCCCTCGACCTTCTTGACATCGTGATAGGCCAAGATCGATATGTTCAGGTTCCGGGCACACTCGATGAATTTGGGGGACAGAATGCACATGGAACAATCATTGGTGGGGAAGGTCTTGTCCAGTTGGGCCATCCTGCCACCGATGGCTGGGTCCTTGTCCACCAGATAGACCTTGAAGCCGGAATTGGCCAGGTCCAGGGCAGCCTGTATGCCACTGACCCCAGCACCCACTATCATAACCGCGCCCACCTTGCCCTCAGTGGTGGCCGGTGCTTGAATCTCATTCTCCGTTGTCATAGTGATTTCCCTCGCTATTTCAACGAGCCATTTAACGTCAGCTACATCGCCTCTTGAACCAGTTCTGAGATATCCTTGACTTCAATGACATCGCCCTTATCCACGGTCAACACACTATTTTCGAAGTTGAGCATGCAATAGGGGCAGGCGACGGCCAGAATATTTCCGCCCAGCTCGACGGCCTCCTCCAGTCTGATGTCAGAAAATCTCTCGCCTTTCTTGGTGTCCATCCAGATCCTGCCCCCTCCACCACCACAGCAGATGCTACTCTCCCGATAGTCAGGGAACTCCACCAGCTCCAGGCCAGGGATGCTGCTCAGAACCTCCCTGGGCTCATCGTATATGCCATGATGGCGTCCCAGATAGCAGGGATCCTGATAGACCACCCTCTTCTTCAGCTCCTTCTCCAGCTTCAGCTTCCCCTCCCTGAGAAGCTCGGCCAGATATTGGGTGAAGTGAATCACTTCAAAGTTGCCTCCCAGCTCTGGGTATTCGCTCTTGAAGGTGCTGTAGCAGTGGGGTGAGGTGACCACAATCTTCTTGACCCCGGCTTCGACGAAGGCATCAATATTGCTTTGGGCGAGGCTGAGGAATACGCTCTCGTTTCCTCCCTTGCGCACACTCTCACCACAGCAGCTCTCCTTGACGCCGAGGATGCCGAAGTCCACCCCCACCTTTTGCAGGATATTGGCGGTGGCACGGGCGACATTACGGACCCTGGAGTCATAGGCGGGAACGCAGCAAGGGAAGTACAATAGCTCGGTGCCCTGGGTGAAGGCCTTGACTTCGAGGCCCTGAGCCCAATCAGCGCGTTTCTCCCGCTCCTCCCGCATCGGATTGCCGACGCCGCCGAGGCTGGCCATCGCGCTGTGAAGGCTGGCAGGGACAATGCCTGATTGCACCATTATCCGGCGGATAGCTTCCATCACATCTGTTATGCCAACGCCGCGCGGACAGCGCCTGACGCAGGCATTACAGGTGGTGCATAGCCACCACTCCTCATCGTCAAAATCAGCGAGGCCGAACTGCGCCTGACGGAGCATCTTGCGGACAATGAAGTTTCTCACGATGTTCCAAGGGCAGGTGGTGGTGCACAGGCCACATTGGAAGCATAGTTTGACCACCTCACCGCCAGCCTCTTTGATGAAATCTTCCCCTTCTTTAAAGGGAGCCACTACTTCCATGATATACTTTCCTTATTCTTAGTCTTGTTTCAGGTTAAGGGCATAGAAAAACAAGCCCCTGCTTGTCTTTCTATAGGATTTATTAGAGATAGTCCAGCGAACAAATCAATAGTCTCTATCCCCAATTCCTCCTCTAACCTTCTTTATCTTCTTTATCTTCTTTATCTTCTTTATCTTCTTTATCTTCTGTATCTTCTATAAGGGTCAAAGCTTCCGTCACGCATACCTTGATACACTGAGGGTCCGGGGGGTCGCCACAAAAATCGCATTTCAGCGGTATTTCTTCACCGGGTTCCTTGAAAACAGGTTTGGCCGGACAGGAGGCGCGACATAGTTCACACTCGTCATACTCATGCCCGGCGATTATCACGGTATTCTTTGCGGTACACTCCGCATCGGTGTACGGCCCGGCTATCACCGGGTAGTGATGCTCTCCGTCGATGTAGACCTTTATCCGCGCCCGCTTAGGATTAAAGGTATTATCGATATGGTGTAAAGAGCAAATTAGCTCACATGACCGACAACCAGTGCACTTAGTGTGATCTACTTTTATCTTAGCCAACATAGCCTCCTTGACAGATAAACTCAAACGGATAATTCGTGCTCAGGCTAGCCCCAGCTCTTGCAGCTTCTCCTGGGTGGGCACGCCCTCTTCATCCCATCCCCTGAGCCGATAAAACTCGGGCAGCATCTCACCGAGCCTGTTCACATGCCCTTCCCATGCTCCGCTGAGCTGCGGCTCCTCCAATATTCTCTTGGGCAAGGTATCATCTTTTCCGGTTATGCCGGCTGCCAGATTGAACAGCCGCTCCACATTCCAGATCCTCTCACCAGCGAGCTCCACACTCTCCTGGGTGTAGCCAGCGCCAGTAGCAGTCTCCAACAGAGAAGTTAGAGACTCGAAGTCCCATGACTGTGCTATGGCAAGTATCACTGTGCACAGGCCAGCAGAGTCAATCACGGCATTTCTATGTTGTCCATGGATGGCCATAGCTGCCTTGCCCTCAGTCTTTAGGGCAGTCTCAGGGCTGCCGCCGGACAATAGCTCTTCGGAGAGCACAAAGGCTTTCATATGGTCACCCCCTCTATTGGAGGTAGCGTACTCCAGCCCGGTTCCCTGAACCGCCTGCGGATGCCAGGTAGGTATCTCCTGTTTCTTCACCGTCATCGAGATTTCCGGATGGCCATACTTCTCAGCCATTCGGTAACCCCCCTCGGCCAGTACATCGCCAAAATCCTGGCGCAACCCGGTCTTCTCCACCAGCTCTACCAGGGCCTGGGCGTTGCCGAAATTCAGCTTGTAGCCAACGTCCTTTTCTGGCAGGTACCCCCTCTCGTAAAGCTCCATGGCGCAAGCGAGAGTGCCCCCCATCGATATGGTATCCATCCCAAGGTTATTGCAGATGTAACCGGCCTTGAGAACGGCAGGCAGGTTATCAACACCGCAGGCGGCCCCAAGAAGGGCATGGGTTTCAAACTCAGCCCCCTCGCCAGCACATTCGAACCCTTCAACATTATCTACCCGGTATACTCGGGCACAGGGAACACAACAGGCGAAACAGCCCCTGTTCCTCACCAAGAACTGGGTCTTCAAGGCCATCATATTGATATTGCCCCACCCTTCGAAGACACTAGCCTGAAAGTTCCTGGTGGCGAGTATGCTAAACAAGGCGCCCATCTCACCGATAGCCAGTAAGCCGAGTTCCCCTACCGGTCCTCCCCCGGGTGGGACCTTCTCCAAGACAGCTAGAGCTGTCTCTTTAAAGGCCTGTCCATCGTACACAGTGACCGCTCCTGTTCCCCTGACGACTACTGCCTTGAGGTTCTTGGACCCCATCACCGCTCCCGCTCCACCCCGGCCCAACACCCTGTTTCTGTCAGTCATGATGGCGCCTATCCTCACCAGCCTCTCACCGGCGGGGCCAATGCAGGCGATGTGGGTATCCATGGCCTGCCACTTATCACCGATCTCGGCCCTGATGATGTCTTCCGTTTCGTTGGTGGTCTTGCCCCACAGGTGCTCGGCCGGCCTGATCTCTATCTCGTCATTATTTATCCATAGATAAACTGGGTTGGGGGCTTTGCCCTCGAAGATGATCCCATCGTAGCCGGCGAATTTCAGTTCCGGGCCTAAATGCCCGCCGGTGTTGGGGCAAGTGACGGTCCCGGTCAATGGCGACTTGGTTACCGCTACCAGCCGATTACCACCAGGAGCACCCGTCCCCGTCAAGGGACCGTTCATAAAGATCAGCTTGTTCTCGGGGCTGAGCGGATCCACTTTGGGGTCTATCTCGTCATAGAGGATCTTCGTGCCCAGGCCTCTGGCCCCGATATAATCCATAGCCTGATAGGGGTCGAGGTCTTCAATTGCAAAATCGCCGCGGCTAAGATCGACTCTTATTATCCTGCCAACCCAACCGTCCATAAAAAAACCTCCTTTTGATGATGTAAACCAGCGCTAGAGTCCAATAGGCAATCCCATTATACAGAATGAACCGAGAGGTGCGCAAGCCTGCCTCATTTTGCTTATGACCGTCAGAGCGCAAAGGAATCTGCTCAAGGAGGCAGCTACCAGAAAATGCTTCACACCTCCAACACCAGCCCTGCTCCGCACTCGATGCATTGCTCCGAAAATAAGCGCATTATCTCCGACTTATACTGGGTGCAATGACAGGGGCATATCAAAGACAAGCCCTGTAGACGGTCGAAGTCACGGAAACCATGAAAGCCACCAACAATGCCGAAAACCTCCCCCAGCTTTGATGCGGCATCTATGATGTTACCTACCCCAGGATGTGAGCACCCCACTATCACCAGCATACCCCCTTCAGTGCCGATGACCACAGATTGCTCTATGTCTCCAAGCATACCGGTGCTGAAAACGTTTTCACAAATCTGAACGGGTTCTTTGACTGCGGTCACCCTCCTGCCCGGGAACGCCGCCCGAAGAGAATATGGAACGAAAAGCTCAGCGTTTCGGTTCACCTCCAAGAACGCTTGAAGACCACCAGTGTGATCCCCGTGAAGATGTGAAAGCACCACAATTCCCACAGCCCCGGGATCGAGGCTCAATCTGCTCATATTGTGCAGCAGTATCGAGCCACTGGCACCGGTATCAAATAATATCTGAGGCCTACCCTCAGCTTCCACGAGGCAGGAAAAGCCCCAGCCTGCCCACAGCCCATCTTCCCTCACTTCATTGTCATACACGATGGTAATCCTGATCTCCATTGTGCACCAAATCTTGACAGCCACCCGGCCTTCATCGCTGTTGACGCCATGATATGCTCATCGCCCTCGACCGTCAAGCTGCGGCGCAGGGGAGAGAAATATTTTGATAGCTACCCCCGCTCGCTCTGCACTGGTTGACGATGACGCTACAAAGTGATAACATCAGCAACCGACACGCATAAACAAGCGGTGCTGCCGGGGATTTTGCTCCAATCGGCCTTTAAGGAACAAAACTGCGCAAATGGAGGTGAGGAATGAACTATAACACGCTCATACTTACCCAAGAGGAAGGTGTGGCAACGCTAACCCTGAACAGGCCAGATAAACTCAATGCCTGGAATGATGAGCTGGAGACGGAAACGCTGCAAGTGCTGGATAAGATACGCCGTGACAAGAAGGTAAGGGTGCTCGTAATAACGGGAGCAGGTCGTGCTTTTTCCTCAGGTGCCGATCTCAGTCCGGGGGCGCGCACACAAAAAGCGGCCAGGACGACCTTGAGCACTTGGCCCGGGGTGGTCGGGGTGGCCTATACCCTGTACAACCTTGATCGACCAACGATTGCTGCCGTAAACGGGATAGCAGCCGGGGCCGGCTTCAGCGTGGCCCTCGCCTGTGATATCAGGATCGCCTCTGAGCAGGCGAGGTTCTCCCAGATATTCGTCAAAAGAGCGCTAGTTCCTGATAGTGGGGCTACCTATTTTCTGACCAAACTCGTGGGGACGAGTAAGGCCTGTGAGCTGATGTTCACCGGAGATTTTGTAAGCGCTGCCGACGCTGAGAGGCTGGGCATAGTAAACAAGGTTGTGCCCCATGAGGAGCTGATGAATGAAGCGCAGGCGCTGGCCAAAAGGATAGCAAGCGGACCTCCACTAACCATCGAGCTGATCAAGCGCGCCATCTACAAAAGCTTCTCAGAAACCGACCTCGCGCGCCAGATGGACTTCGAGATGTATTTGCAGCGACTGGCGATGGCCACTGAAGATTTCAAGGAGGGAGTCACGTCCTTCCTCGAGAAGAGGGAACCCAAATTCGAGGGCAAGTAGAGCACTGGCCACCTCCACCAGCTTGCATCGCCGACCTTTTGGAATCGCATATCAAAGGGACGCCTTTAGAAAGGAGAAGCAAATGGGCGGATACATGGGCAGAATGCTATTCGTAGACCTGTCCCAGGGAAAGCTGTGGGATGAAATCCCTGAGGAGAATCTGTATCGGGACTTTATTGGGGGCTATGGCATTGGGGCCAGGCTCATATTTGAGCGACAGCAGCCCAAGATAGACCCCCTGGGGCCAGATGCCATCTTGGGATTTATCACCGGCCCTCTCACCGGCACCCCAGCCCTCATCGGTTCCCGCTACGTGGTAGTAGGCAAATCACCCCTTACCGGCACCTGGGGAGATGCCAACTCAGGGGGCGATTTCGGCCCCCATCTCAAGTTTGCTGGCTATGATGCGGTCTTCTTCCAGGGCATCAGCGACCGGCCGGTTTACCTTTACATAGACGACGGCAAAGCTGAGCTTAGAAATGCTGACCAACTCTGGGGCAAGGATAGCCACGAAACCGAGGATATGCTTCAAGCCGAGTTGGGCAGGGACGCCAGAGTGACCTGCATCGGCCCCTCAGGGGAGAAGCTGAGCCTTATTTCATGCATTATCAACAACAAGGGCAGAGCTGCTGGCCGCTCCGGCCTGGGGGCAGTGATGGGCTCCAAGAAGCTCAAGGCTATAGCCGTCGGGGGACAGCAGGTTGTCCCCCTGGCCCACAAGTCCAAATTGCAAGCGGCAAGGAAGAAGTATTTGGAGCAGATCTCAAGCGCGGGGCTAGCGCAGTCACTGCGCCAGTTTGGCTCTGCCAGCGGCACAAGTATCCTCACTCAGATCGGGGACACCCCGGTAAAGAACTGGAGCGTTGCCGGTGCGGACGATTTCCCCGGTGTCGCTGCCATTAGCGATCAAAACGTGGTAAACCTTCAAGCGAAAAGGTACGCCTGCTGGCGCTGTCCCATCGCCTGTGGGGGGCTGATGAAGGCCGGGACAGGGCGATACAAGTATGCCGCAGGGGTCCATAAGCCAGAATATGAAACCCTCGCTGCCTTCGGCACCATGTGTTTGAACGACAACCTGGAATCAATGGTAAAGTTGAACGACGCCTGTAACCGCTACGGCCTGGATACTATCTCCACCGGCGTCGTCATCGCCTTCGCCATTGAGTGCTATGAAAATGGGCTGATCACAGACAAAGATACAGACGGCATTCAATTGAGGTGGGGCAACCATCAAGCCATAGTCACCATGACCGAGAAGGTAGCCAGGAGGGAGGGCTTTGGCGACGTCCTCGCCGATGGGGTCAAAGTGGCAGCGGAGAAGATTGGCAAGGGAGCAGAGGAGTTTGCCATCCACATCCACGGGCAGGAAGTGCCGATGCATGACCCCAAGCGCTTTATACACTATGGTACGACCTACTTGGATGCCACCCCAGCGCGCCACACCCAGGGTAATGAAGGTATGACAGGCATGCCCGCTAGCGGCTTGGAACTTCCTCCCTTTGACCCCCAGTCCTGCGCCGGGCGTGGCGAGGTGCATAAGATAACCAACAACCTGGGGCATGTGATGAACTGTGCCGGGGTATGTTCTTATGGCTACTCGAGCATGGACGCTAGTGCACTCCCCGAATTCCTGAATCTGGTCACAGGCTGGGACTATGGCATCGATGATCTGCTCAAAATCGGGGAGCGAATTGCCAATATAAGGCAGGCGTTCAATATCCGTGAAGGAATAAGCACAAGCGATTTTAAGGTGCCAAACAGGGTTCTTGGCCGTCCTCCACTCCAGGCTGGCCCCACGGCTGGCAGGGAGATAGACATCGAAACACTGCGCCGCGAATATCTCCTGGCCATGGACTGGGATCCCGAAAGCGGCAAGCCGAGCAAAAGGAAGCTCCTGGAACTGGGGCTGGAAGACGTGGCTGAGGCCCTCTGGCCTCGATGATGCCGCCTGCGGCCGAGAGGCAAGAGCTGGGCCCCTTACTATGCGGGTATGTTACACCCTCTTTGAAACCGAGCTTGGCTGGATGGGGCTGGTAGGCTCCGCAGCAGGGCTGCGCCGCACCGTGTTGCCCCAGCCTTCACCTGAGGCGGTGCTCGATCTTCTGGCGAGGGGTTTGCCCGAGGCCATCGCCGACCCTTCCCCTTTTGGTGACCTGCCCCTCAGGTTGAAGCGGTATTTGGCTGGTGAACAGGTCCCCTTTGACGATGAACTCGACCTGGCAGGTGCCACCCCCTTTAGCAGGGATGTATGGCAAGCGACACGCCTCATCCCTTATGGTGAGACTCAAAGCTATAGCTGGATCGCCCAGCAGATAGGAAGGCCAAGAGCTTTGCGCGCTGTAGGGCAAGCACTGGGCAGAAACCCGTTGCCTATTGTGGTGCCCTGTCACCGCGTGCTGAGCAAGGATGGAAGCCTGGGGGGATTCTCTGGCGGCCTGGAGATGAAAAAGCGCCTCCTTGAGCTGGAGTCCTCTTCAACATACCTCACCAGTGGTGGTATTTAGGCTACCATATTCGCGGAGACGCCCAAGAAAGAAACGGCATCCCCTGGCTTGATCCGGGCAGGGATCCCCTCACTGTGGAGTATTTCAGCCCACATCTCAGCAGTAAGCTCATCGGGGGCAGTGGTCAGCAACGCCCACTTCATGATAACTCTTCCACCCTTAGCTCCCCTTCACCAAGGAGGCTCATTAATCGCTGCTGAAGCTGAGGACAGTAACCTGTGGTCGCACCCGGGAGCTCCAAGTTTATCACCTCATCGTCTTTGGTCACACTGAGGCGCACCTCGTCTTCCCCCGGGAAATCCGTGAGAACATCGAAGAGCTGGCGCAGCCGTGCCACATCGCCCGCTTCATCGGCGGTCTGATTAATAGTGATAATGATGCGGTGTCTTTTTGCCGCCACTGGCGGCTCTGCCTCAACCCCCTCTCCGATATCGGGCTGATAGGGGCGAACCCTTTCGCAGCTCAGTTGCACCCTCTCCCCCCTCACCCTCACCCTGCTCTCCACCAAGAGGATGTTGCCCTCGGTCCAAAGCTCCCTGGTGCTTTTGTAGATCTCAGGCCAGGCGGTGACCTCAATCCTGCCATCGAGGTCCTCAAGTATGGCGCTGACAAAGGGGCGTCGGTCCTTGGTAAACAGCTGGCGCACTGAGGTCACTATGCCGGCAACCACCACCCCCTGCCCCACCATCTCTGTGTCGATTTGACCACATAGGGCGGTAACATAGGAGGACAGATGCCGCGCAGCGCTGGTGAAGGGATGCTCCGAAAGATAGACCCCCAAAAGCTCCTTCTCCCAAGCCAGCCTCTCTTTAAGGGGAACATCGACCTCTGCTAGCTCTATAGCGGGCATAGGCACGGGCATCATCTCTCCCCAGAGGTCAAACATGGTTGATTGCCCTGTCTCCTTGAGCCGCTGTTCCCGCTGAGCCAGGGACAGGATGCGGTCGGCGCTAGCGAGGAGGGCACCCCGGCTGCCCAAGGAGTCCAGCGCGCCGACCTTGATCAGGCTTTCCAGGGCGCGTCTATTGAGGGCGTGAAGGTCAGCCCGGCGGCAAAAGTCCTCCAAGGAGACAAACTCCCCCTCCCCCTCCCCCCGGGAGGCGATGATGGGTTCCACTGCGCCAAAACCCACGTTTTTTATCGCTGCCAACCCGAAGCGAATGCCATCTTTGCCATTTGTCTTCTCAATAGCGAAGGTGGCAACGCTCTTGTTGATGTCAGGGAACAAAACGGGAATGTCAAGCCGATGACACTCAGCGATGGCGGAGGCTATTTTCTCCGGCTGCCCCATGTTCATGGTGAGCACCGCGGTCATGTACTCCGCAGGGTAGTTTGCCTTGAGATAAGCGGTCTGATAGGCGATCATGGCATAGCTTACGCTATGGGCCTTGTTGAAGGCATAGCCGGCAAAGGGCTCGATGAGGTCAAAAACCTCCCTCGCCACCTCGGGGGAGAACCCCCTTTGCTTTGCCCCGGCGATGAAGTTCTTCCTCTCCTGCCTCATGGTCGCGGGGATCTTCTTGCCCATTGCCTTGCGGAAGATATCAGCCTGCCCCAGGCTATAGCCAGCGAAGGCCTGAACGATGAGCAGCACCTGGTCCTGGTAGACGATAACCCCGTAGGTTTCCTCCAGGATTTGAGAAAGGGCGGGGTGGGGGAATTGTATCGGCTCCAGGCCGTGCTTGGCCTTGATAAAGGTAGGGATATGCTGCATCGGACCGGGACGGTAAAGGGCGATCATGGCCGCCACATCGGTAAAGGAGGAGGGCTTGAGTTCCTTGACGAAGCGGCGCATCCCCGCCCCCTCGAGCTGGAAAACGCCCGTGGTCTCCCCTGAAGAAAGGAGCTCAAAGGTCTTGGGGTCATCAAGCAGGGTGTGAGTGAGGTCGATCTCTATCCCCCTGGCCTGGGCGATGATCTCCCTGGTTTTGCCCAGGATGGTGAGGTTAACCAGCCCCAGGATGTCCATCTTGAGCAGCCCTATTTGGGCGATGGCCTCCATGGAGAACTGGGTCATGGCGATAGCCCCTTCATCGCCCTTGGTTGGTCTTTGCAGCGGCACATATTGGGTGAGGGGCTCTCTGGCTATCACCACGCCAGCGGCGTGGGTTGAGGCATGGCGAGCAACACCCTCGACCCGCCTGGCGTTATCAACCAGTTGGCGCACCCCCTCATCATCAAAATAGAGGTTCCTTAACTCATCGCTCTCCTCCAGCGCCCGCTCCAGGGTCATATTCAACATCGGCGGAACAAGTCTGGCCACACGATCAACATCACTGTAGGGCATTCCCAGGGCCCGGCCCACATCCCTCAACGCTGCCCTAGCACCCAGGGTGCCAAAGGTGATAATCTGGGCTACGCGGTCATGTCCATACCTTTGAGCAGCGTAAGAGATCACCTCATCGCGGCGGTCATCCTGAAAATCGAGGTCGATGTCGGGCATCTCCTCACGCTCAACATTGAGGAAGCGTTCAAAGACCAGCCCATGCTTTAAGGGGTCGATATTGGTGATCTCCATGCAGTAGAGGACAAGGCTTGCCGCAGCGCTGCCCCTGACCCCAAAGAGAATTCCTCGTTCTCTGGCAAAGGATATAAGGTCCCAAACGACGAGGAAATAATTGGCAAAATTGGTTTTCCGTATTACATCCAGCTCATACTCCAGGCGCTCCACCACCTCAGCGGTAGGTTCAGAAAAGCGGCGCTCAAGCCCCTCACGGCAGAGCTGCTCAAGATAATCGTCGGCGGTTTTGCCTCGCGGGGTCTCCACCTCGGGAAGGAGAAGGCGGCCGAAGCGGAGCTCAAGCTGGCACATATCGGCGATGCGCTGGCTATTTTCGAGTGCCTGGGGGACATCAGAAAAGAGCTCCGCCATCTCCTCGGGGCTCCTAAGGTAAAAAGAGTCGCCGGGCATCCTCATCCGCTTCTCGTCGTAAATAGTGGAGTTGGTCTGAATGCAAAGTAGAAGCTCGTGGGCTGGGGCATCCTCCCTCAGGACATAGTGCACATCATTGGTGGCTACGATGGGGATGTCCAGCTCTTGGCCCATAGCGATGAGCTCTGAATTTATCCCCTCCAGCTCCGGCAGGGGATGGCGCTGGAGCTCGAGAAAGAAATCGCCGAATACCTCTTGATGCCAGCGGGCAGCCTGCCTCGCCTCTTCACTACGCCCCTCAGAGATGAGGCGCGGTACTTCCCCCTGGATGCAGGCGGAAAGGGCGATGAGCCCATCATGGTGCAAGGCGAGGAGCTCCCGATCCACCCTCGATTTATAGTAGAAACCCTCGAGGTGGGCCTTGGTGGTAAGCTGGATGAGATTATGATAGCCGACCTCGTTTCTGGCAAGCAGAATGAGGTGGTAGGGGTTTTTATCGCCCGCCTCCCTTGAGTGGCGGTTAACAGGGGCAACATAGAACTCACAGCCAAGGATGGGCTTTATCCCCGCCTCCCTCGCTGCCAGGTAGAAATCGATCACCCCATACATGCTGCCGTGATCGGTGATCGCCAGGCTATCCATCCCCAGTTCCTTCGCCCTGGAGATGAGTTGCGGGATGCGGCACATGCCATCGAGGAGGCTATATTCGGTATGGACGTGAAGATGGGTGAACATCAGGAAACAGTACCACCAACGGGGTTGTAATATTATACCATAAGTACCAGTCAAACCACAGGGCGAAATCCGCGAGATGCGAAATTTAGCAAAAATTGGAGAAAAAGCGGTAAAAATCAGAGGAAATGAGAGATATATCGAGTACTACTAAACATAAGATAGCCTGTGCCACTCCTGCTTAACATAAGTCGATTTCTCGCAGATTGCAATTCACGAGCCGAAGTCTTATTGTTTATCGAATGCTCTCCTAAAGAGCTGAGGTGAAAAAGGCAAACCCATCGAAAGATGGGGTCGCAAAGCCACAGGTCTAAGGCTCTTTTTGAGCTATGACGGCTGGGTTGCCACCGAGATTAAGAGGTATTTTCTTTGCTCTCTGGGCAACCTTGCCTGGAGAGTTTTTTTGTGAAGCCGGGGGTGATATGGCGAGGGGAAATATCCTGGTGGTGGACACAGGCTATCTTATGTTTAGTAGTACTCGATATATCTCTCATTTCCTCTGATTTTTAC
>DAOUOW010000002.1 GCA_030626475.1 Chloroflexota bacterium
AACCAATAGCCCGCAGACAGCCTTGGTGAGCCTCAATATAGAGGCCCTCCCCGGTCCTCCCGAGATATGTCATCTTCCCCCAAGCTTCGACTTCACTGCCAGTGAAGGGGGGCCAAACCCACCAGACCAGAATTTGTGGATAGGTAATTGTGGTGAGGGAACCTTAGAATGGAGTGTTAGCGATGATGCCGCCTGGCTCTCCCTCGACCCTGCCAGCGGAACCTCCACGGGGGAGATGGACAAGGTGATCCTTTCGGTGGATATCGCCGGGATGGGCGCCGGAGGCTATAGTGCCACCATCACCATCCAAGGCCCGGGGGCAACCAATAGCCCGCAGACAGCCTTGGTGAGCCTCAATATAGAGGCCCTCCCCGGTCCTCCCGAGATATGTCATCTCCCCCCAAGCTTCGACTTCACTGCCAGTGAAGGAGGGCCAAACCCACCAGACCAGAGTTTGGATATATGGAACTGTGGTGAGGGAACCTTAGAATGGAGTGTGAGCGATGATGCTGCCTGGCTCTCCCTCAGCCCTCTAACAGGCTCCTCCACCGGGGAGATGGACAAGGTGATCCTTTCGGTGGATATTACCGGGATGGGCCCCGGAGGCTATAGCGCCACCATCACCATCCAAGGCCCGGGGGCAACCAATAGCCCTCAGACAGCCTCGGTGAGCCTTACCATATCGATGGAGGGATATGAGCCAGGTGGTTCGACCGAGCCGCCGTGCCGATTCTATGGTACTGTCCAGGTGGACGGGGCCTATGTGCCGGACGGAACACCGATCACGGCCACGGTAGATGGTGCAGGCACGTGGACGACTGTAAACTTCACGTATACAGGGTCACCGGCGGAATCAGTATATGTTTTGGATGTACCTGGAGATGATCCGCTGACTCCCGAGAAGGACGGCGGCGTCGAAGGTGACGCGGTAACCTTCACGATTATACATGGCAGTACAGATTTGGCCGCCGGAAGCGGCATCTGGCACAAGGGGATTCCGCAGGAAGTCAATTTGCATGCAACAACACACATCGGAGGCGGTGGAGGAGGCGGAGGGGGCGGCGGAGCACCCACACCGACTCCACCTGCAGAACCAGCAGTAGAAGAACCCGAAGAGCCGGTGACACCTCCCGAGCCGGCACCATCCCCCGAGCCGACACCACCCGCTCCTGAGGAACTCGCAGATGAAGGACCTTCAGGCTTGGCTCCTGGCGCTTGGGCGGGAATAGGCATAGGGTCGGCTTTGCTGCTCGCATTGGTGGCATGGCTGATACTGCGCCGCTGGGTTTGGACAGGTAGCTGATAATGTAAACACGTCCGGGCGTACCCCGGGCAAGGGGGGAGTTGAGCGAAATTGACGGCTAGAGGAGCGTTGCAGATAGACGGCCAATCCTATCTCACAGCCATGGAAGCGGCTAAACGGCTCGGGGTATGTGAAGAGACGATTCGGCGCTGGGCTAGGCTTGGTAGGCTGCCCGCAAGGAAGCTGGGCTTCCAGTACTTCATCCTAGAAAAGGATGTATTGGAGTGCGTGCAGGCTATGGGTAAGAGTCCTTGATAGAAAAAAGGGGAGCTGGTGTGCCAACCGCTCCGCTTAATAACAGACAACCCTGCTTCACCTGCTAGCACAACCTCCCCTTAGAACCTTGCAATTACTTTAGGGAGATGTAATTACTTCACCTGGATCGTTCTGCACACGTGAGGGTGAGAGGTGTAGGATGGCGGGGGCGAAGGCGAGAAGTGAAGTTCAATTGATAGTGGAACGGGACAGGCTGAGGGCCATCCTCTCCAGCCTCGGGGAGGGCGTGGACATCGTCAGCCCTGACTACAGGGTCTATTTTCAAAACAAATTATTGCTCGACAGGTTTGGGGACTTAAGAGGCAAACTTTGCTATGAGGGATTTATGGAGCGGAGCGAGCCCTGCGAATCGTGCCCCATGGTAAAGGCGATACAAACCAATACAACGCACTCTGCGGAGCTGCTCGTTGCTGACGGCAGGCACTACGAGGTAACCTCCACGCCCTTCCTTGACACCAACGGTGAGACAAGAGCCATCCAGGTGATAAGAGATATCACTGAGCGCAAGCGGGCCGAAGAGGCGCTTTTGCGTTACGCCAAACATGAGGAGGCGCTTCATGCCGTTGCCGCCACGGTGAGTCAGACCCTAGACCTCCAACAGATGCTAGACGGCGTCTTGGACAAGATGCTTGCGATAATGGAAGTAGATGTCGCTAACATATACATTATAGATGAGCCAGCGGGGGAACTAATTCTCAAGGCTTATAGAGGGCTATCCGAGAAGTATATTGCCAGCTTCAGCAGACTGAAGTTAGATCGAGATGAAGTTGAGAGGGCGATGGAGTGGAAAGAGCCCTCTGTCGGAATGGAGAAGCTGTTGAACCGGGCCAAAATCTCCAAGCTAATGGCGATATTAGAAAAGGAAGGCGTGCAATCACATATGATTGTGCCGCTCAGGTCAAAAGGTGTCATTTTGGGCGCGGTAGTGGCTGCCTGCCGCCATTGTCGTGAGTATACCCAGGAAGACCTTGAGTTGCTTCAGGCTATCGCCAATCAGGTGGTGGTAGGCATAGAGAACGCTCAGCTACTTGAGAAGACGAGACGGCTATCGATTACTGATGAACTAACGGGGCTCTACAATTACCGCCATTTTAAGGAACGGCTTGCGCAGGAAATAGCACGCGTCGACCGCTATAGCGGAGACTGCTCCGTGATTATGCTCGACCTGGACTATTTCAAAATATACAATGACCTTTTCGGGCATGTGGCCGGTGATGAGGTCCTGAAGCGAATAGGTAAGACGCTCCGCGATTGCACCCGGCAGGTGGATATCGCCTGCCGCTACGGTGGGGAGGAGTTTGCCATCATCCTGCCTCAGACAGGTCCGGCTGGTGCCTATGAGGTAGCGGAACGCCTTCGCCAGGCCATGCAACGCGCCTTATCGCTGGAAGGCAGAACTGCGAGAACCCCACTTACCATCAGCCTAGGCACAGCTTCCTATCCTAGCGATGGGCTATCACGAGAGGATTTAATCCTCCATGCTGACCAAGCCCTGCGTCTGGCTAAAGACAGGGGGAGAAACCAGACATGTTTAGCCTCTGATGCGCTAGACGCTGCCCAGACAAGTGGGGTGAGGCGGAAGGTCGCACAGCGTCTGGAATCGGTAAGCCTGAACACCATCTATGCCCTGGCAGCGACAGCGGATGCCAAGGATCATTATACCTACGGGCACTCCCAAAACGTATCCAAGTATGCAGTGGCTATCGGCACAGCCCTTCGCCTGCCGAAGAGGCGAATAGAGCGGCTACGCATCTCTGCCCTATTGCACGATATTGGCAAGATCGGGCTCCCCGACAGCGTAATCAGGAAGCCAGGCCTGCTGAATGACGAGGAGCGAGAGATCGTGAGGAAACACTCAGAGCTGGGGGCCGACTTAATCAGCCACAACTCTGAGTTGGCCGATTGTGCCTCGGCCATACGCCATCATCATGAGTGGTGGGATGGCAGTGGATACCCCGCCGGCCTCAAAGGGGAGGCCATTCCTCTCGAGGCGCGTATCATCGCCATCGCTGAGGCCTATGATACTATGACCACACCACGTTCCTATCGCCAGACGATACCGCCCCAAGAAGCAATTCAAGAGCTAAAGCGATGCGCTAGTATCCAGTTTGACCCATACCTGGTGGAGAAATTCTCGCTGTAAACGGATTTGGCGCTCTGCGGGACTGAATAAGCCGATGGGGCTTTGCTAATGCTCTCTATCAACCTCCCCACAATCATAGTCTGGTAGTGGTATTAATTCTATGCGCAACTCTTCGAACGCCTTTTGCTGTAGCTTTCGTAGTAATTGCTTAAACTGCTCCAGTTCCTCTGTTGACAAGGGCGACATGAGTTCTGCAATCAAAGTCCTAGCCTTCTCTAATCCAGCGCGGCAGAGTTCCTCTCCCTTGTCAGTTATTTTAACCTCTGTAAATGGGTGCCCCCTCTGCTTCGGCACTCTCTTCACCAAGCCATCCCTTTCCATTCGAGCGAGCAATCCAGCAATCGTTTGACTTTCCCGGAAGAGCAAACGAGATAGCTCAGCAGGCGTCACCAGGCCGCGATAGTCCCTGCAAAGCCACAAGGCGTGAACCTGCTCAGCCGTCAAGTGCATCTCATTGAGGTGACGATCCGCTATCCTGTGTATTGCATAGCTAGTTCGCCGAAGAAGCATCCAAGCTGTGACAGCATCATCCGAAAACTGGTAATCGTACACTTAATCCTCCTCTTATGTTGCCTTATGCTCGCATATCATAATATCAAAAAAGCGGGTGCAAAACAACCTCTATGGATGGGCACGAGGCAAACGCCGGGTGAACAAAAATTTGGAATTAGCTAGTCTGCTGCGCTAGAAGCCAAGCAGTATTGGATACGAAGGCGCTCTACACTAAGAGATCCTGCACACGTCATCATCTTGATGTGGACACACTGCTGATAGGTAGAGCTGAGGAGACGAGGCATGAGTTGATACTGGAGCCAAGAGCTAGTGACACCGTCACCTTTGCTGTGACGAGGGACGAGGCCGGTACCTACAGTATGGAAATTGATGGGCTGACAGGTGAGTTTACTGTGCAGGCGCACCCATACCGCTGGGCGCTGGTTAGCAGCATCATAGGTAGTGTTTTAGGCCTCTTAGCAGTGGTGGCAATAACAGTGTACTTGGTCGTTTTCCGAAGAAGGAGGGCAGCAGCTTAATGGGGATGGTCATTCCAAGTCGCACCCCCGGAACCATGTAACAAAAGTCCATTTGGTGCAGCCACGAGTAAACAAAAGGGGGAAGCGGATTCGAATCCGCTTCCCCCTTAATATTTGGCAGATAGAGCCTATATCTGCAAGGTTATCTGGTGGGGATAAGGATCAACGCCCGTCGCCTCCACCGTGCCAGGGTTTTGCCCCCAGCCATAGGCGCAAAACACACAGTTCTTGAAGGCTTCCTTATCCCCAGCCTCATAGCGCTCGACCAGATAGCGCCAGCCAGGGCAAAGCCGGCCGTTCACCTTTGCTCTCTCCTCTTTTGCCCGGCACTCCAGGCGCAGATATGCCACCTTCCCTTTGCCCCCCTCTGTCCAGCCCTTGCCCTTGGGAGCCTCCATCACCTGCTCCTTTGGCCTGTTGGGGCACAGATGATACTCATACTGGCTGAGGCGGACATGCCCGCAATAAGGGCAGGGGAACACCTCACGCTCCTCGACCTCGCCCTGCCTGCACTCGGCACAGGCGTTCTCGGTCACCAACTCCAGATTCCCATCACCGCACCAGGGGCATAGTTCAGGGATCGGATCCCCCAACTGGGAGAGGGTCGCCCCTTCCCCGCACTCGGGGCAGCCGTAGGCCGGCTCAGTGGGAGGGTCGAAGGTTCGGCAGACGGGGCAAATCCTGCGCCGCTCGGTGAGCAGGCTGAGCTGCTTGGCTCGCTCTTGCCACCACACGGTCTCACCTCCCTTCTATTCAGTTATTGGCATAGGCCGGGGATTAACTCCCCGCTACTCGATCTTCTCTGCGTCGAGGATCACCTCATTGAGCTGGTCAATGATGGGGATAAGCCTCTCTTCCAGCTCAGGATGCACCTTTACCACCGCCTCCAGGTGGTCTCTGGCGTAGATGATGGAGAAGAGGGGGTCGTATCCCTCGGCGATCTCCCGACAGGTCTGCCCGTGACCCACCGTTCACCTCCTTTCCAGGCCACAAGAAAGGGGTTGAACCCCCACGCTTCGGGGGGCGCAACCCCTCTAAAAAAGCAAAAAAGCGGGGCTACCCCCGCCTTTTTGCGTGGCTTCTGTTTTGGGCTAAACGCTCGGTTATGCTTAGACTGCTACAGGTTCTTTTGCCTTGCGACTGCGCCTGGGCTTGTCCTCGGTAGGAGCTTTGACCTCAGCGACTGGCTCGCTAGGCGCTTCCGCCTCAGTGGGCGCTTCAGGCTCATCCCCCCACTGAACGAACATCGGCATCAGCACCAGCCGATAACCGTCAACGGTAAACAGTATCGGGTCTTTTGTGCCATTGACCTTTAGCTCTGCCATTCCCCCCAGGGCTTTGAGCACCTGGGAAAGGTATCTGGCACTAATAGCGGTCTTTGCCTCGCCCTGGGTCTGAGCCTCGATGGTAGCCTCCCCCGCTCCATCGCTGGAGGATAGCCTTATTCGGCCGTCCTCGATGTAGAGCCTGATAGTAGCATCCTTCGCTACACCAAGAGAGGCAACCGCCATCCCCGCTCTCATAAGCTCCCTTGTGTCGAACCTCGCCTCGGTCTGGGCTTCGGCGGGGATTAACTTCTCATAGTCGGGATAGCTCCCCCCTTCGCTTGCCCACCGATACCGTATTGCCTCGGTTTCAATCACAAGGTTATTGTGGTCGGCGATACCGTTTGGCTCAAAGGCCAGCCGAACCCTTTTCGCCCTTTTGAGCGCCGATATAAGCCCCTTAATCTCATCGGCGGGGATAAGGGCGTCGCCCTCCCCATCCTCAAAGTCAAGGGCTACATCGGCAAGACGATAGCCATCGGCGCTTGCCAGGGTCAGCTTCCCCTCTTTTTGGGCAAAGCGGACACACTGCAACACTGGTCTCTCATCCTTTTTGCCCGCAGCAAAGGGGATAACCCTTGCCAGGGCTTCGGCAAGCTCTATCCCGCCAAGATTGGGGATAACCGAGGTATTAGGGGATACCCGAACCTCACAGGTATCGGCTATCGCCATCTTCTTTGTAATCCACGCTCCATCTTCAAGGTAGCTCGTGTTAGCCCCGCAGACTACTCTCAAGCCTTTACCTGTGGCCTGCGCTTCGCTAGCACCACCGTTTGAGGGGGTTATCTTGACCATTCCCCCCTGAAGTAGCCTGATATAGCCCAGGAAGCCCTTGCGCCCAAGCTCTATATCGTTAATCCGAATCTTGGGCGCTTGCGCCCTGGAAAGAGCGCTCACAAGCCTTGCCCTGTGGCAGACAAAGCCTTCACCTGAGCGCTTGCCCTCAATATTAAGTTGTTCCAAGCCCTACCCCCCTTTGGGCTTTGGGGAAAGGCGGGCAATTCCTCTCCCGTGCCCTAGTAGTGAACGCTAGCGGCGCTGCGCTTCGCTAGCCGCCGCTTGCGCTCCCACTTATATAATGAATTTGGGGGGTCAAAATGCGACATCACAAGAGGCAAAGCTGGTGCTTTTGACGGTATCGTTCGAGATACTTTTGGTCGGTTTTGGTGAGCGCTATCCCGCTAACCTTCTTGTGGGCGATCTCCACAAGCCTCTTTGGGCAACCGAGAAGCCAAACCCTTGCGTCAAGCCAAGCCTCCAGGTCTATGGCGTTATCGTCGGCGATGGTGTCTATCAGCTCTATGGTGTCGCCTTCGCCATCGCCTATCTCGGTATTGAGGCTTATCAGTCTCCCGTTGCGCTTCTCGGTATGCCAATACTCCATCACAACATAGCTGGCTACCCTTACCATAGCTCCCTCGGTAAAGGGCTTGTGCCCGTTCCTCTGGGCAACCTCTGCCATCCTCATTATGATGTTATGCCTCAAATCTTCCCTATCATCAAACCTGGCCTTGTATTGAAATCTATCGGCTACTTCGCTATACTTTTCCCAGTCTAGCATCCGACTTGCTCCTTTCCAGGGCAAGGCTAGACTTCCCCAGCTAGGTAGCGCTAGCTGGGGCTTTTTATGCCTTGCCCTGATACAAGAGGCAAGCGGTCAAGGCTTTGGCTCTATTCAATTGTTAAGGTGCTTTTGATTTGCCAGCTTCAGGATTGCACAAAATGTGCTTTGGTTCGATAAGTGGAACTAATATGTTCAACTCCCCTCCCTCTAGGAGCCCTTATCGAGGAAAAAGAAAGAGCCCATGCTAGGCTCTAGGAGAACCTTCTTTCCGCCGATGGCCTTGAGAATTCGGCTCAGGGCGCTGAAATTGGCGATTTTTGGCGGTTGTGTGCGGAATCGAGGGTTTGGCTACCTCTCAACGCCAATCATGTTTTGGGGATTTAGGTTCGTTCATTAGCGAGCTTTGGTCTTCGCCCGGCGGGGCATGCTGCCGGGGCGGGCAAGCTTCCTCTCTGCCTTTTTCGGGCTCCGCTGCGAGCGAGGGTAGTTGTACAATGCCTGAAGCGGATCCCGCCACCTTCGATGGGTGCCTGTTTGCCTTTAGCAGTGAGGCAATAGAAACGCCTGGGCTGAGGTACCTCGACCATAGTGGTGCCCTGAGATGTCTTCTCCACCCTGGCCCCAGGCGATCCACCTATGAGCGAACCTTCCTCTTCACCGGTGGCCTCCACCCAGCCCAGCATCTTGAGGTGGTGGAAGTACCTGTAGAAGCTATGGCTTCGGATCTTGGTCAGCCGGTGAGGAATGCGCCTCAGGGCCTCCTCAACGGAGAGCTCGATCCCCTTCTCCATGGCGAGGGCCACCATGTCCTCGGCGTGTTCTCGCAGAAGGGCATTTTTGTACGAGGACCTGATGTCCTCGGTAGGAGCGCCACGCTTGGGATCGCTGACGCAGGCACCGTAGGTGTCATCGCCTGATAGGTAGGCACGGATGAACTCACCCAGGCCGAATGGTCTGAGGAAGCCGCCACGGGTTGGCCTGAGGCGCGTTTCATCTCCGGTCACCACTCACCTCCGCTTATCCTCACTTTGTCCACCTTCAGCATTGGCCACACCCTACTCTGAGGGGCTGTCTCCAAGCCCGGCGCCCGTAGGCTATGTCCCCGCCTTCTTGGTCATGGGTGGCTGGATAGACTTCGCCACCTCCAGCACCATCCTATTCCAGCTAGCAGCAGGGCACGCATTGCAGAGCACCCAAGGGAAAGTGTTGATGAACCAGGAGACCGTCTTCATCTCGTTCTGCCACTTCTTCATTTCTTCCTCTAGGGCGGCCTTTCGCCGTTCCATGATGGATACTTCAAACTTTGCCCTCCTCAGCCGTCCTTCCTCCTCCTTGACTTCCTGCCGAATCTTATCGAGGGCGATCTCGTAGTGGGTGAACTCCATCTTCCTGAGTTGCTTCTCATTCTGATACCAGGCCTCCAAATCTCTGCGGCGGCGAGCCCTCTCCTTTTGGATAGGAACTTCCAGTTGTTTGCGGCGCTCTTCAATGAGGTGTTCCAGGCTAAGCAGCTGCTGCTTCAGGTTGTCTCGCCTGCCAGCAAGCTCCTTTACCCTGGCGTTGACCCGGGCCTCCTCTTGGTCAAGGGCTGCCGTGAGGAATTCGCTCTGGGACTGCCCTGTAGCCCGAATGTGATCCTTGAAGCGCTGGTACACGTCGCGTTTCACCCGAAAGCTTAAGGTGGGATTAGACTCCTCGTACCTGGACCTACTGGGCTTTTTCTTCTTTGCCGGTTTCTTACTAGCCACGTTTACCACCTCCTGCTGAAATCGTTTGCCACCCCGTTTACCACCCCGTATGCCACCGGTGGATTACCCCCCCATGGAAACCGCACTACAAACATGTATCCTATATGCATGGGGGTGACCCTCCCTCGGTGTATGTCGTAGACATGACCAGTGTGTCGGTGATCACTGTCGGCCGGAGCGCGGGTCGCAAGCTCTATGCCCTGTGGCCTCCCCTGGTGAACTGCCTTCTGAATGCCCGCCCTCAAGCATTCGGATGAGGGCAGCCCGGGGTACAAGCAGGCGCCGTCCCACTGAGATGGCGGGAAGTTGGCCGCGCTTAATGGCTTGATAGGCCAAAGTCCGGGAGATTCCGAGCAGCCTGGCTGCTTCCACAACTGGTACGGTCAAGCGTTCATCGTTCGTGCTCATCCCACTTCTCCATTTCCTTCCTTGGTCGCACGGTCATTTGGAGGCTTAGCTCCAATGCCCTTCTTGACAAATCCACTGGCATGTGGTATATGTGTGGCAATGACAGGGATAAACTGCACCTTAGTGTTATTATACTTTAGTTACTTCCCTATGTCAATATCATGCGAGATAATATAGTATACTAACCGCATCATTAACGCAGGAGGTCAAAGTGCGACGGGGATACAGCCAAGATGTAAGAGCTGAGGCTATTACGAGACGCTATCACGGAATGGAATGGAAACAAATTCAAGTTGGAATCCAAGAGAAATTTCATGTCAAGCCCAGCATAAGGCAGATGCAGAAATGGTTTGAGGATTATCAGGGGACTGGGGAGGACCCCACCGGGGTCAAGTTCATGGCAACGGCGATAAAGGAGGCTGCTGAGAGAGCTAGGCCCCTAGCCTACAGCGAGGTAATGGAGGGCCTTCCTGCCCTCAGGAGCTTCATCGAACTGGGGGCTGACCTGGAGGATGCTGGGTGGATGTTTGTTCTTCTTGCGCTGGAGCGGCAGGTTGGGCGAGACAATTTTGACCGCATAGTCGCCAAGTATGTGCAGCTACGTGACAGACTGAACGAAGAAAAAGGAGGACAGAGATGAAGGGTCACATCCGACAGCGTTCTAAGGGTTCGTGGTCCATCGTGATCGATGTGGGGCGAGACGCCGAGACGGGAAAACGGTGTCAACACTGGCATACCGTGAAGGGCACAAAGCGGGACGCAGAGAAGAGGTTAACGGAGTTGCTGCACTCGCTGAACAGGGGGAGCTACGTGAAGCCCACTCGCCTCACGGTCGCAGAATACCTGGAGCAGTGGCTAGATGGCTATGTGGCCACTAACACCGCACCTAGAACCCGTGAGCGTTATGAGGAGATCGTGCGGCTTCATCTCATTCCTGCCTTGGGCTCTCTTTTGTTGCTGGCTTTACATCCGCAACACATCCAGAAATACTATGCTACTGCCTTGGAATCGGGTCGGCGAGATGGCAAGGGTGGGCTATCGGCACGTACAGTCCACAAGCATCACAGGGTGCTCTATGAGGCCCTGAAGCACGGCGTAAGGCAAGGCATTATTGTTCGCAACGTGGCCGAGGCCGTTGACCCGCCTCGGCCTCAGAGCAAGGAGATATCAATGGTGGGGCCAGGCCATGTGCGCTTGCTTCTCGATGCTGCGAAGCCGACACCCTACTATGTCGCTTTCTTCACTGCCGTCTATACTGGTCTGCGCCGGGGTGAATTGCTTGGCCTACGGTGGTGCGATATTGACCTGGATCTGGCAACGCTCTCGGTGATTCAGGCGTTACAGCAGCTCCGTGGCGGGCAGTACATTTTCAGGGAACCCAAGAGCAGGCGGGGCCGTCGCCAGATAGCGTTGTCACCATCATTGGCGATCCTATTTCGGGAGCACCGGACAAAGCAGGAGAATGACCGAAGGCTACTTTGTAGGCCTCTAGTTCCAACTGACTTAGTATTCTCACACCCTGATGGCAGACCGCTTCGACCTACAAGCGTAACAAGGGCGTTTAGGGCAATAGCCCATTCGCTTGGACTAGAGGGCGTTCGGCTCCATGACCTGCGGCACGCTCACGCTACGCTTATGCTACAGCAGGGTATTCACCCAAAGATCGTCTCAGAGCGGCTAGGTCATAGCTCCGTGGCAATAACATTGGATATCTATTCCCACGTCCTGCCCGGGTTACAAGAGGCTGCGGCACGTCGTTTTGAGGAGGTACTGCAGGACATTTCGGTTGACGCGCCAGCGATCGGGATTCGTTAGCAAAATGTTTGCAATTTTGCCTTTGTGGCAGGTTTTCGTGTATAATCTGAAGCCAGGAGAGGTGTCCGAGTGGTTTAAGGAACCGCTCTCGAAAAGCGGTGTCCCGAAATGGGACCGTGGGTTCGAATCCCACCCTCTCCGCTTTTTTCCGTTCTTCGGGCCATCTTTGAAGAAGGCTCGATCTTTTGAAAAGGGATTGCCTTATTTCAGTCATTGTGTTAAAATCGGCAAATTAACTCGGCTCGAGTCGCAGGAGGTTCAATATGAAAATTTCACTGGTGGAGCCCAAGACCCCTTCCTATAATGTGTATACTGCCTTTATTAAGCACCTCCCTTTGCTGGGGCCCATCTATCTGGGTTCAATACTGAAAAACGATGGCCATGAGGTTACTATCTATAACGAAAATATCGAGGAAATCGACTACTCCAGGATCAAGGACTCCGACGTCTTGGGCATCTCCATTATGACATCCACCGCTCCGCGGGGTTATGAGATCGCCGAGAATTTCAGAGCGCTTAACCCCAAGGGGAGGATCATCATCGGCGGGGTGCACGCCACCTTCCTGCCTGAGGAAGCGGCACAGTACGCCGATCACGTGGTAAAGGGGGAGGGGGAGCTGGTGATCTCCGATCTGGTTAAGTATGGGGGAGAGAAAATCATACAATGCAATCCGGTGCAGAATCTCGATGACCTGCCCTTCCCCGATTTCTCGCTGATCGATGGCTTAGGAAAACGGCTGTCGATGACGCCGGTCTCTACCTCAAGGGGTTGTCCCTATGACTGCACCTTCTGCTCTGTTACCGCGATGTTTGGCAGAAAATACCGCTTTCGCTCTCCTGAGAGCGTTATCGAAGAGTTGTCCCGCTTTAAGCACAAAAGTATTTTCTTTTACGATGATAATTTTGGTGCCAATAGAGCGAGGACCAAGGAACTGCTAAATCTGATGATTGAGCGTAAGATCACCCCCGGGTGGATAACGCAGGTTAGAGCTGACATAGCTAAAGACGAAGAGCTGGTAAGTTTGATGGCGGAAGCAAATTGTAGACGATTGTGTATTGGGTTCGAGTCGGTAGACCCGGAGGTGCTGAAGAGCTACAACAAAAGGCAAACCCCGGAAGATGTTACCAACTGCATTCGGGTGCTTCACAAGTATGGCATCAGAATACACGGGATGTTCATATCCGAGGGATATTCAGATGTCTATGATAAACTGGGAATAGACAGCCTCCAGCTGAGCATTCTGATTCCAGTTATTGGCAGCAAGCTGTACACCAGTGTACAGTCTGCCCGTAAATTCATCACCGAAAAGTTCCCCACCGACTGGAAACTGTATGATGGCGGCCATGTGGTTCACTGGCCGGATAATATGTCACCTTATGAGATGCAAAAACAGACCCTTAAAGCGCTGAAAGACTTTTACTCCCGCTATAACATGGTTAAGTTTTTGCTTACAGGTAAAATCAGGGATTTTGCCACCAGGCAGATGGGCCATAGCATCATCAAGAAATGGGAGGCACAGAACAGGGATTACCTGGCAAGGCTGAGACGATTCCAAATTTCTACTACGGCATCGGCGGAACCGACTTCGTAAAATATTTAACCCCTTTTCTCCAGCGATAACGCGCCCCTGAACTGGCGGCAGTTTCCCAGGGTTGCCCCCTTCGCCTTCACCAATGTCGCTTAGACAGCCACTCAGCAGCGAGTGATTGTCTTATCTTGTCCACTTATGCTAGAATGATTCAACTTCGGGGATAGAGATGAGCGATACCAAGTACTGGGTTGGATTCACCCTGATACCGGGCGTAGGGCGAGCCAGGTTCTCCCAATTGGAGCAACACTTCGGTGACATGGAGAGGGCATGGCAGGCCAGCGCTGCCGAGTTGGGGGAAGCCGGGCTTGATAAGCGCACTGTGCAGGCCATCATGGCACGGCGGCTCAAGATCTCCCTTGATGCCGAGATGGAGAGGCTGGAGCGCTATAAGGTTACCGTGCTCACCTGGAAGGACAAAGCCTATCCCTCGAGACTGAAGGAGATATATGACCTCCCCCCTGTGCTCTATGTAAGGGGAGGTTTTGCTGCCCAGGATGAATGGTCCCTGGCCGTGGTTGGCACTCGCCGCCCCACTTACTATGGGAGGGAAGTCACCGAGCAGATTGCCGGTGACCTGGCTCGGAATGGGGTCACCATCGTTAGCGGACTGGCAAGAGGGATCGATGCCACCGCTCATCGCGCCGCCCTGGATGCCGGGGGGCGGACCATCGCCGTCTTCGGCTGTGGCCTGGATGTTGTTTATCCCAGCGAGCATGCAAAGCTTGCTCGCGAGATCATGCAAAGAGGTGCTCTGGTGAGCGAGTTTCCTCTGGGGACTCGCCCCAAAGCGGAGAACTTCCCCCGACGCAACCGCATCATGAGCGGGCTGAGCCTGGGGGTTCTTGTTGTCGAGGCGGGACAGGGGAGCGGGGCCCTGATAACCGCAGGACTCGCCCTGGAGCAGAACCGGGAGGTGTTCGCTGTTCCTGGCAGCGTGCTCTCCCACCAGAGCGGGGGCACTAATCGCCTGATCCAGGAGGGGGCAAAGCTTGTGCTGGGCTGCTACGATATCCTTGAGGAGTTCAATCTGACCATGGCAGCACAGCAATTAGAGATGAAGGAAATTCTTCCCGCTACCGACACAGAATCCGTGCTCCTGAGTTGCCTCTCCCCGGAGCCAACCCACATCGATGAGGTGGGGCGAAAGTGCGGTCTGCCCATATCCCTTGTGAGCAGCACCCTGGCCATGATGGAGCTCAAGGGGGCGGTAAAGCAGGTTGGGGGTATGAATTATATCCTCGCCCGGGAGGCAAGAGAAGAATATCGGATCAGGGTGGAGTAGAGGCTTCAATGAGCAAGAGTCTGGTCATTGTCGAGTCGCCGGCCAAGGCAAAAACGGTGAGCCGGATAGTGGGCAACCGCTATAGCGTCAAAGCCTCCCTCGGGCATGTGCGGGACCTGCCCAAAAGCAAGCTGGGGGTGGATGTGGAAAATGGCTTCACCCCCCAATATTTGGTTCCCAAGGCGAAGAGGGCAGTAGTGCAGCAGATAGCGGAGGCAGCAAAGAAGGCCTCCTCAGTATACCTCGCCACCGACCCCGATCGTGAGGGCGAGGCCATCTCCTGGCATCTGGTTCAGGCAGCACAACTGGGTGACTTGCCGCTAAGGCGGGTGGTTTTTCATGAGATCACAAAGGAGGCAGTGGCTGATGCCTTCCGCCATCCCCGGGGGATCGATATGGACCTGGTCAACGCCCAGCAGGCGCGGCGCATCCTGGATCGGCTGGTGGGTTATAAGCTAAGCCCTCTTCTTTGGCGCAAGGTGAGGCGCGGTCTTTCCGCCGGCAGGGTGCAATCGGTGACCCTGAGGATGGTCGTTGACCGCGAGCGGGAGATAGAGGGTTTCATCCCTCGGGAATATTGGTCCATCGATGCCGAGCTGAAAAAGATAGCGGGGAAAGAGAGTTTCAGGGCTAGTCTTATTGGCCTCATCGATGGCAGGAAAATTGAGATCCAGAGCGAAAAAGAGGCGCAGAGGATTGCCGCTGAGCTTGAGCGGGCGAGCTATGCTGTTGCCCAGGTGCGAAAGAAGGAGGTATCCCGCCAGTCGGCACCACCCTTCATCACCAGCACCCTGCAACAGGAGGGATGGCGAAAATTGCGCTTCAGCGCCAAGCATACCATGGCCATCGCCCAGCAACTCTACGAGGGCCTGACTATAGGCAAAGAAGGAACTGTGGGTCTCATTACCTACATGCGCACCGATTCCACCAGGGTTGCCCCTTCAGCCTTGAACGAAGCCCGCGCTTACATCAAAGAGAAATATGGAGCCGATTTCATGCCTCCTCGACCCCGCATTTTCGCCAAGAAGGCGAAGGCAGCCCAGGAGGCTCACGAGGCCATCCGACCGACATCGGTGAGGCGGGAGCCTGACATCATAAAGCGTTATCTCAATAGGGATCAATTCAGACTGTATGAGCTCATCTGGAAGCGGATGGTCGCCAGCCAGATGTCCCCCGCTCTGCTGGATACCACCTCGGTGGATATAGAGGCCAAGGATGCAAAGCGCTATCTCTTGAGGGCCACCAGTTCGGTTATCAAGTTTCCTGGCTTCACCATCCTATATAGCGAGGGAAGAGATGACGCCCAGGAGGAGAGAATGGTTACCCTTCCTCCCTTGGTGAAGGATGAGAAACTTCAGCTTCTGGCTCTCTTCCCCGAGCAGCATTTCACCCAGCCTCCACCGCGCTACACTGAGGCAACCCTGGTCAAGGCGCTGGAGGAGAGAGGGATTGGACGCCCCTCAACCTATGCCCCCATTCTGTCCACCATTCAGGAGAGGGGCTATGTGGAAAAGGCAGATGGGCGATTTCATCCCCTGGAACTCGGCTTGGTGGTGAGCGACCTCTTAAGCCAGCATTTCCCCGATATTGTCGATCCGGGGTTCACTGCCCAGATGGAGGATGGGCTGGATCAGATTGCGCGCGGGGAGCGCCAATGGGTCCCCTTCCTTCAGGATGTTTACCTTCCCTTTGAAAAGAGCCTGGAGATGGCGGAAGAGCGAATGGAGAAGGTCAAGGTAGTCGACGAGCCTACGGATGAGACCTGCGAGCAGTGCGGCAGACCGATGGTGATTAAGCTGGGGCGCTATGGCAAGTTTCTCGCCTGCTCCGGCTATCCAGAATGCAAAAACACAAGGCCGCTTCTGGTCAAAATTGGCGTTAAGTGTCCTAAATGCGGCGGCGACTTGGTGCAGAGGCAGACCAAGAAGAGGCGCACCTTTTACGGTTGTGCCAGTTATCCTGCTTGTGACTTCGCCACCAGCGTTAAACCCATCCCTCAGCCCTGCCCTCATTGCGGTGGGCTCATGGCGATGCGGGGCAAGAAAATGGCGAGATGCCTGAAATGCGAATTCAGCACCAGCGTGGCCAAGCTGGAGAGGGAGGCTGTGGAAGTATGACCCCGGCTCAGAGCACAAAAGGGACGGCAAGGCTTCTCCAGGGTTATGTCAGATACTTGACGGCGGAGCGCCACGCCTCGTCCTATACCGTGCGCAACTATACCCATGACCTGCGCCACTTCCTCGACTTCCTAAACCAGGAAAATGTCATCAGCCTTAGAGACGTGGACCGCTTCTTGCTCCGTCATTATATTAAATCTCTTCTGGAGCAGGGATTTGACAAGGCAAGCGTGGCTGGCAAATTGAGTGCCCTGCGCTCCTTCTATCGCTATCTGATGCAGGAGAACATCGTATCCTCAAATCCGTTAGTCACTGTCTCGTCCCCCAAGCTGGATAGGCGTCTTCCCTCCTTTCTCTCCGCAGACGAGGTAAAGCTGCTTCTGGACAGGGTTGATAACTCCACCCCACTGGGGCAGAGGGATAAGGCGATGCTTGAGCTTCTCTATGCTGCCGGGCTGAGGGTGAGCGAAATGGTGGCGCTGGATGTGGGTAGTGTCAATCTTGAAACCAGGGAGATTCGTGTCTGGGGCAAGGGCTCCAAGGAGCGAGTGGCGCTCATGGGAGAGCCAGCAGCGGCAGCCCTCGACCGCTACCTCGGAGATGGCCGGAGGCAGCTTGTTGACAATTCAAGGACTGAAGCCCTGTTTGTCAATCGATACGGCAAGAGGCTTTCCGAGCGCGCCGTCCAGACGGCAATTAGAAGATATGCCATCGAGGCCGGGCTTGATAAGAAGGTTCATCCTCATATGCTGCGTCATAGCTTTGCTACCCATCTTCTGGACGGTGGCGCTGACCTGAGGGTGGTTCAAGAGCTCCTCGGCCACGCCAACCTCTCCACTACCCAGATCTATACCCATGTCACCCAGGCTCAGGCGCGGAAGGTTTATCTCGCAGCGCATCCCAGGGCGAAGAAAGAGGAGAAGGACTCATGAAAATACTGGTTATCCACGGACCAAATCTGAACATGCTGGGCAAGAGGGAGCCGGAACTCTACGGGGATAAAACCCTGGTTGAGATCGACACCTTGGTCGAAAAAAGGGCCCGGGAACTGGAGGTTGAAGTGCTTTGCTTCCAGTCTAACAGCGAGGGGGCGCTCATCGACTTCATTCAGGCCCAGGCGCCCAAGGCCGATGCTATCATCATTAACCCCGGAGCTTTCACTCACTATAGCCTGTCGCTCAGGGATGCCCTCATAGTTAGCGACCTGCCTGTGATTGAGGTTCATCTGTCGAACATTTATGCCCGGGAGGAGTGGCGTCATAAATCGGTGATTGCCCCCATTGCCCGGGGTCAGATAAGCGGCCTTGGCTGGAGGGGGTATATCGCTGCACTGGAGATACTGGCTGCGGAAAAGGCATGATAATCAAGGGTCGTATTGAGAAGCTGCGCCATAAGCTAGCTGAAGCTGGGCTTGATGCCATCCTTGTCTCCCAGGGCGAGAACCGCCGCTATCTTTCTGGATTCACCGGCTCGGCCGGGTTTCTCCTGATATCGGAGGGGAAGGCTATCCAGGCTACCGATTTCCGTTATGTGGAGCAGGCGCAGGGCCAGGCGCCAGATTTCGAAATCTTTCAAATCCAGGGTGAGCTACCAGTCTGGTTGCCCGACCTAGCATCCTCGCTCAACGTGAAAAGGATTGGCTTTGAAGCCGGCAACATCTCTTTTTCCACCTACCGACGGCTAGCGGCTACAATGGATGAAAAAAGGCTTGTGCCCACTGAGGAGATGGTGGAGTCCCTGCGCGCGGTAAAGGATGAGCGGGAGCTGGAGCTTATCACCAGGGCGGTGGAACTCACCGATGACGCCTTTGAAGCAATCGCCCCCAGGATCAGCCCCGGAATGAAAGAAAAAGAGGTGGCGTGGGAGATCGAGAAATTGCTTCGGGAAAAAGGGAGCGAGAGCCTCCCCTTCCCCTCTATCGTGGCCTCTGGGCCCAATGCTGCCCTGCCCCATGCCACGCCTTCAGAGCGCCCCATCCTTGACGGTGAGCCGGTGGTCATCGATATCGGGGCTCGGATTGAGGGCTACTGCAGCGACCTCTCCCGAACCATCTGCCCTGGCAATAAGGATAAAACTTTTGCTAAAGTATATGATCTTGTTCTCGGCGCCCAGCTTACCGCCATCGCCACCATCGAGGCCGGGATGAGCGGTGAGCAGGCTGATGCCCTTGCCCGGACGGTTATCGAACAGGGGGGCTATGGGGAAGCCTTCGGGCATGGGCTGGGGCATGGTGTCGGGCTTGCCCCCCATGAGCAGCCGCGGCTGGGGAGGGGCTCATCTACGGTGCTGAGCGATGGCATGGTTTTCACCATCGAGCCAGGTATTTATGTCAAGGGCTGGGGTGGGGTCAGGATCGAGGATTTGGCGGTCATGGAGAAGGGGAAGGTCAGGGTGCTCTCCAAGGCGAAGAAGATCGACTGATGTGCTGAAGAGGCTATGGTAGCCATATAACATTACAACAAAATCTAAGGAGTAGTTCGAAAAAATGATCGGCACTGGCGATTTGAAGAAGGGGATCACCATCGAGCTTGAGGGCGAGCTTTACACTATCGTTGACTGGCAGCATATCAAGATGGGGCGAGGCAGCGCTCAGGTCAGGCTGAAGCTGCGCGGTGTCCGAAGAGGGCACACTATTGAGCGCACCTTCCAGGCGGGGGAAAAATTCACCCGAGCCAGGTTAGACCGCCGAGCGGTGCAATTCCTCTACTCAGAGGGTAATCTATACTATTTCATGGATTCGGAAACCTTTGAACAGAGCCCACTCGATGCCGAGCTGGTAGGTGACGCCCTCAATTACCTCAAGGAAGGTATGGCCCTCGAGATTCTCAGCTACGGAGATGAGCCTATCAATGTCGAGCTTCCCAACTCGGTGGAGCTTGAGGTGGTGGATACCGGCCCCGGTTTCAAAGGGGACACGGCGACAGCGGGAAACAAGCCAGCCAAGCTGGAGACAGGGATCACCATCCAGGTTCCCCTTTTTGTAAGCAATGGAGATATTGTTCGTGTTGATACTCGAACTGGAGAATACCTGGAGAGGGTGAGTTAGTGAGGATCTATTCTGTAGATGAGGTGACTGGCTATCTAAGGGAGCTCCTGGAAGGCGATAGCCTGCTCACTGACCTGTGGATCAGCGGCGAGGTCTCCAACCTCTCCCAGTCAGCGGCGGGGCACCTCTACTTCACCCTCAAGGACGAGGCCAGTCAGCTAAGGTGCGTGCTCTTTCGCGGGGAGAGGCTCGACCTCACCCTGGAAAATGGCGCTGCTGTGGTGGCGCATGGCCACATTTCCGTTTATGAAGTAACAGGCAGCCTTCAGTTCTATGTTGACCTGGTGCAACCCGAGGGGGTGGGCATTCTCCACCTTGAGTTTGAGCGCCTCAAGGCAGAACTGGAGGCGGAGGGGCTCTTTGAGGTTGCCCGCAAGAGGGAGACGCCTCCCTTCCCGCGGCGTATCGGCGTGGTCACCTCACCCGGCAGTGCCGTGTTGCACGATATTACCAATATCATAAGCAGGCGCTATCCCTTGGTGGAGCTAGTTCTTGCCCCGACCCCGGTGCAGGGCGATGGCGCCGCAGAGGGGATCGTTGGGGCGATAGAGGCCCTCAATGAGATGGAGGGCATCGACGTTGTCATCGTGGCTCGCGGTGGTGGCTCCCTTGAGGAGCTTTGGGCGTTCAACGAGGAAAAGGTTGCCCGCGCCATCGCTTCAAGCAAGGCGCCGGTGATCAGCGGGGTGGGACACGATACCGACTTCACCATTGCCGATTTCGTTGCCGACCTCCGCGCCCCGACACCATCGGCAGCAGCAGAACTGGCGGTGCCCCATCGCTCTGAGCTGGAAAGTCGTATCCAGTCGCAGCAAAGGGCACTGGTGGCTGCCCTCGGGGGCGAAATCTCCCAGCGAGGCACCGAGCTCGTTCACTTGACAAATCGCCTTAGATACCTCTCCCCTGACATCGCTCGCTATCGGCAGCGCATTGACGAGCTGACCAAGGTGACATCGATACGTGTTGCCAGCTTGCTCACCATCGACCGGGAGCAGCTGCGCAGCCAGGAGCTGGAGCTCGGTGCCCTGAGTCCTATAGCTACACTGAGTCGAGGATATGCCCAGGTGCAGCATTCCGCCACCGGGGAGGTGGTATCGCGGGTGGGTCAGATTCATCGCGGCGATGCCATCGATGTTCGGGTGAGCGACGGCATGTTTAAGGGCAGGGTCACGACATTGAAGAAGGGGTTACAGGCATGGCTGAAGAACTTTCCTTCGAAGAAGGGCTGAATCGGCTGGAGAAGATTGTTCAGACCCTGGAGGCAGGAGGGTTGAGCCTGGAAGAGGCGATTTCCCTCTTCGAGGAAGGGATGCAACTGGCAAAGATATGCAACCAGCGGCTGGATGCCGCAGAGCTCAAGATCAGCCAGCTTCAAACCGCCTTTGACCAAGAGATACATAACAAGGGTGAAGCCCCTTGCTAAAAGCTGACCTTCACATCCATACCTCCTACTCGCCGGACTCGAATACTTCCTTGCAGCAAGTGATTGCTCGCTGTAAACAAGCCGAGATCGATTGTGTTGCAGTAACCGATCACAATACCATTCTCGGTGCCCTGAAGCTGAGAGAGCTTGCTCCCTTCACCGTGATTGTTGGCGAGGAGATCAATACTCGCTCCGGTGAGATCATCGGCTATTTCCTCACTGCGGAGATTCCGGCTAAGCTTCCCGCCGAGGAGACCGTGCGCCGCATTAAGGCGCAAGGGGGGCTGGTATGCATACCCCATCCCTTTGTTCGGCTCCGCACCTCCGTCCTTCATCGTAAAACACTGGAGGCACTGGTGCCTGAAATCGATATCATCGAAGTATTCAACTCGCGAGTTCTGCTATCTCGCCACAACCTCAGCGCTAGGCTTTTCGCCCAAGAGCACGGGCTTCTTGCCAGCGCTGGGAGCGATGCCCACATCCCTAGTGAAATCGGTGGTGCCTATGTCGTGATGCCTGAGTTCAACGACCCGGAGGAGTTTCGCCTCGCTCTGGCCAAAGGGGTGCTTTGTTGCCGCAAGGCCAGCCTCTGGGTTCATGCGCAGAGCACATGGGCCAGGGTGGGGAGACGCCTGAAACAGCCATAGGAAGACAGCCTTGAGACTGCCTGCGGAGGGTGCTATTCTATAGCCAGAGGCCAAGGTCGAAGAAATGTACAAGATTGGGTGGTTTTCCACAGGCAGAGACACCGCAGCACAGCAGCTTCTGCGCACGGTATGGCGCAGCATAAAAAGGGGCGAAATAAAGGCGGAAATCCTCTTCGTCTTTAGCAACCGGGAGCCGGGAGAGGCAAAAGAGAGCGACTCCTTTTTCAAGCTTGTCCGCAGTTACCGAATACCACTTATCTGCTTATCATCCAACAAATTCAAACAAAGGCTCGAAAGAAGATGGCGAACCCGGTTCGAAAAGGAGGCGATGAGAAAGCTTGAGGGCTTCCACCCTGACCTGTGCCTTCTTGCCGGATATATGCTCATCGTCGGCGAGGAGATGTGCCGCCACTATCCCATGATCAATCTCCACCCCGCCGCCCCTGGCGGCCCCAAGGGAACGTGGCAGGAGGTGATATGGAAGCTGATGGAGGAGGCGGCGGTGGAGACCGGGGTGATGATGCACCTGGTAACCCCGGAGCTGGATGAGGGGCCTCCAGTCGCCTATTGCGCCTTTTCCCTGAGGGGCAGGTCCTTCGCCAGATATTGGAACGAGATCGAGGGGCTTTCTATAGATGAACTGAAGGCCAGGCAAGGAGAGAGAAATCTGCTTTTCACGCAGATCCGAAAACATGGCCTGGCCCGCGAGTTCCCGCTGATCATCGCCACCCTCAAAGCCTTCACCGAAGGCATGGTGAGGATAGAGGGAGGAAAAGTGGTTGACAGCGCGGGAGAGCCTATTGAGGGATACAACATCACGGAGGAGATAGAACGAAAAAAGAGATAGAACGGAGCAAGGCGGCTTCCGGCAGCCACGAAAGCCATTAAAGGTAACAAATATGACCGTGGGCTTAGAACGAAAAAATATCCTTTTTGACCTTGAGGGGCCGCTTTCTTCTCAGGACAATGCCTATGAACTGATGAAGCTCTTTCCCCTGGGGGATCGCATCTTCGAGGTCATCAGCCGCTACGACGACCTGCTCGCCCTGGAAGGGAGGGAGGATTATGAGCCGGGGGATACCCTGGCCCTTGTCGTCCCGTTTCTCATTTGCCATCACATTTCGGAGGAGGACATCACCGGGCTGGCGCAGAGGGCAACGCTGGTTGATGGCGCTGCTGAGCTTATCGCCGACCTCTCCTCCTCAGATTGGAAGGTATTCTGCATCAGCACCAGTTATGAACAGTATGCCCTCCGTATTGCGCACAGGGTGGGCATTTCTTCGGACAATCTCGCCTGCACCAGATTTTCGCTGGGCCGCTATCTGAGCCAGGCAAAAGAAGAGGACCTCACAAAGGTGGAGGAGATAGAGCAAGAAATCTTGGCAATGAAGCCCGGGGACGATGAAAGTATGAAAAAGCGCCTTGACCGTTTCTTCTGGAAGGAGTTGCCCAAGACCAGCCTTGGCATCGCCCTCAGGGAGGTGAAGCCGATGGGGGGACGAAGGAAGGTGGAGGCGCTCAACGGGTTCGCCCGGGCTTACGGCCAATCCCTGGAGCGGGTGGTCGTTGTCGGGGACAGCATCACCGATGCCAGGATGCTGGAGGCGGTCGACGCTGTCGGGGGGCTAGCCGTCGCCTTCAACGCCAATGAGTATGCCCTACCCTACGCTACCATCGGACTGGCCTCGACAAATCTTGGCGATCTGAAATTGGCCCTCGAGGCTTGGGCGGAAGGAGGCAGGGATGCTGTGAAGAGGGTGGTCAGGGGAAGGGCTGGCGGTGGCCCAGATAGGGAGAACTTTCACTGGCTCGCCGGTGGAAGCGACCTGGAGGAGCCGCTGAAGATTCACAAGAGGATTCGCCGCCTGGTGCGGGAAGAGGCAGGCAAACTGGGCTAGGAGGATGAAGTGAACGCCATCGAGGTAATAGGGCTGGGGGCGATGAATATGGACCACATCTACGGGGTAGAGCGCATCCTGGGCGATGGCGAAACCACTGCAGTAGAGTTCAGGCTATCTCCTGGAGGCTCAGCAGCGAATACAATCTACGCTCTGGCCAAGCTGGGTATTAGCACTGGCTTCATTGGTGCCGTGGGCGATGATGGAGAGGGCGAGATGCTGGTGAAAGATTTGGCAAGCGTAGGTGTGGACGGGAGTCAGATCAAGGCCAAGAAGGGGGCAAAGACGGGCTCGGTGCTATGTCTCAGCGATAAGCGGGGAAGGCGAGCCCTCTATGTGTTGCCTGGCGCCAATAGCCTGCTGACTGGCGGTGACGTAGACCTCGCCTACCTCAGCCAGGCCAAGATGCTTCATCTCTCCTCATTCGCTGATGAACAGCAGTTGGCGATTCAGCAGGAGTTAATGGCGAAGATATCCCCCTCGCTCAAGGTTAGTTTCGCCCCGGGGTCAATCTACACTGCCAAAGGGATGAGCGCCCTGGAGCCGATAATAAGAAGGGCTGACATTCTTTTCCTCAACCGAGAGGAAGCCGAGGAGCTGACCGGCGTAGATTTTCAAACGGGGGCACAAAGGCTCAGGAGGCTAGGGTGCCAGAGCGTTGCTGTTACCCTGGGGCAAGGGATAAGGAGGGGAAAGAGTATCGCCACCTGCTATGTTGCTAGCGGCGAAGGCGAGCACATGATTGAAACCAGGAGAACGAAGAGGACCGATGGGGACACCATCGGCGCTGGCGACGCCTTTGCTGCCGGATTTATCTACGGCTTGTTGCATGGGAAGGAGCTAAAGGAATGCGGGCATTTGGGCGATGTGCTCGCCCGCTTCTCCATCACCAAAATCGGGGCCAGGGCTGGCCTTCCTTCTCTCCCCGAGCTGAGCCAGCACTACCAAAGGGAGCGCGGCCTCCCGCTATAACCTCTACCTGGCCTTATACTCTGGCTTTCTCTTTTGGACAAAGGCCAGAGGCCCCTCCTTGGCGTCCTCAGTCTGGTGAAGGTTCTGGGACAATGCTTTCTCCAGATGCAGCGCATCCTCCAGGGGCATGCGAACACCCCTATAGACAGCCTCCTTTATTGTCCTCACCGCCAGGGGACCGTTTTCATTGATCCTGCGCGCCAGGGCTTCTGCTGCGGGCATGAGCTCAGCGGCAGGAACCACCTTGTTCACCAGCCCAATACGGTAAGCCTCCTCAGCACTGATGAAGTCTCCGGTCATGAGGATCTCCAGGGCGATGCCAAAAGGGATAAAGCGGGGCAACCTCTGAGTGCCACCCCAACCGGGCATGATTGCCCGGAGCACCTCGGGCTGGCCGAGGCGGGCGTGCTCGGCGGCAATCCTGATGTCACAGGCAAGGGCTATCTCCAGGCCACCGCCAGCGGCAATGCCATTGATAGCGGCGATGAAGGGCTTATATACCTCCAGGCCACGCGTGGGGATGAGCGGCGGGTATATGTCCTGAGGAGGCTCCCCCCCCTCTATCGTACTCCGGCGCATGGCCATCTCCTTAAGGTCAGCCCCTGCGGAGAAGGCCCGATCCCCGGTCCCCGTTATGATCGCGACCCAAACATCGGGATCGTCCCTGACCTTGATCCAGGCCTCGGTCAGGGCGTATACGGTCTCCTGATTGATGGCATTGAGTACTTCGGGGCGATTGAGGGTGATATAAGCGATGCGATCCTTCTTCTCATAGAGCACTACAGGCATAACTCCCCCTTGTTAATAAGACTAAAAACGAACCAATCCCTCCGTTGAGGGACTGGCTGCTCTCACTCCATGCTAGCGCCTATTGCTTTACTAAGCGCCGTTAGGTCTTACCCTCTGTCTTGCCCAAGATTTCGTCCACCAGCCCGTATTCCACCGCATCCTCGGCGCTGAGGTAGAAATCGCGATCGGTGTCGTGGGTGATCTTCTCCAGAGGTTGGCTGGTGTGCTCGGCGATGATGGCGCGGAGCTTCTGCTGCATGCGTATAATCTCGCGGGCAGCGATCTCTATGTCTGCCGCCTGTCCCTGAGCACCGCCTACGGGCTGATGCATGTGGATGGTTGAGTTGGGCAGGGCATAGCGCTTGCCCTTGGCCCCAGAGCAGAGAAGCAGGGTGCCCATGCTGGCGGCCAAGCCGACGCAGATAGTGGAGACATCGCAGCGGATGAGCTGCATGGTGTCGTAGATGGCAAGACCAGCGCTGATTATCCCCCCAGGGCAGTGAATGTAAAGGCTAATATCTTTGTCTGGCTCCTCCCGCTCCAGATATAGGAGCTGGGCCACGACAAGGTTCGCCATCTGGTCGCTGATGGGCAGACCGAGAAAGACTATCCGCTCCCTGAGAAGCAGGGAATATATATCGAAGGCACGCTCCCCCCTAGGACCAGTCTCGATCACCATCGGTATTATGCCCTTAGGTAAACCTTCCATCGCCTCCTCCTTTCACTCTTTAGTAGATTCAGCAGTAGGTTCAGCTTCGCCCCCTTGGGCGATCTCCGCTAGCTGTTTGATTGTCTTTCTAGTAAGCAGTGCATCCTCCAAGGACTGGCGAGCGGCCGCAGAGCTGAAGAGCCTTTTCAGCTCCTCCCCCTTTTCCCCTGCGCCCTGCGCCATGGTCTCCACCTCTTCTTCAACCTCGGCCTCGGTTACCTCGATCTTCTCCTCCTCAGCCACCTTGCCCAAAATAAGGGCGCGAGTGATCCTGTTTACCGCTAGAGGGCGAAGCTCCTCTCTCAGCTCCTCCTCGCTTTTGCCCTTGTCCTTGATCTGCTCCTCCAAGCTGCTCTTCCTCTCCCTGGTGAGGCGATCAATCTCACGCTCGACCAAAACGGGAGGGAAATCCGCCTTGGAAAGCTCAACCAGAGCCTCTATCGCCTTCTCCTCAAGGCGTCTTCTTGCCCTCTCCTCGGCCATTGCCTTTAGATTTGAAGCTGCACGCTGGCGCAGCGATTCCAGGGTTTCAAAGCCCTGGCCCAGGCTCTTGGCGAATTCATCATCAAGCTCAGGCAGGTTCTTCTCCTTGATCTCGCTGACCAGCACCTTAAACCGATATTCCTTGCCTTCAAATTGGCCCGGCTCATGATCGTCAGGCAAAGAAATGGAAAACTCCTTCTCCTGCCCCTTCTCCAGTCCCTCCAGTTGCTCCCAAAATCCGGGAACAGGAAAGGGCGAGCCTTTGAGCACCTGGTACTGAAGCTCCCTTCTATCCCAAGCAGGCTTATCGTCTACGCTTCCCTCTACTTCTATGGTCACCAGATCGCCGAACTGGACTGGGCGCTCCGCTGGCTGCCATGGAGCGTGCTGGTGGCGAATCTGCTCCACAACCTTATCCACCTCCTCCTCATCGAACTCCACTGGCTCGGGGTCAACTCTAATCTGGCGATAATCCCCCAGTTCCACCGTGGGACGGACAGGGACGGTGGCCTTAAAAATCAGGGGGTCTTTTTGAGTGATCTCAATTTCAGGCTCAGCGATGGCATCGATCCCTTGCTCCTCAAGGGCGCGAGAATAAAGCTGGGAAGCGAGATGCTGCGCCGCCTCATCAAGGAGCACCTCTTTGCCAACATAGCGCTCCAGCATTGCCCGGGGCGCCTTCCCCCTTCTAAAGCCGGGAATATCGGTCGTCTTCACCAAATAATGGTATGCCTCGTCTAGGGCGGACTCGACCTCCTCAGACTCGGCTTCAATATTCAGGACAACTTGGCTATTTTCAATTTTCTCCGAAGTTAGCTTCACCTTTCCTCCGCTAGATTATAGCACGAAAATGAGCCCTGTCCAACCAGACTGTCCATTATTTGACCCATATTTCCTTTAGATAAGGGATGACCATAGGTGCAGCGAAGAAGCCCTCGATATAGGGCTTAACCAGAAGATAGTCCTGGCTGAAGAAAAGAGGCAGGCAGGGGGCGTCATCGACGATGATCGGTTCCACCTGCTGGTATATGGCGAGCCGGGCATCAAAATTGTTTTCCGTCCTCGCTGCCTCCAGCAGCCGATCGACATCGGGATTGCTATAGGCAGTATGGTTCTCCCTGCTCTGGCTGTGGAAAAGGACGTCGAGGAAGTTCTCTGGGTCTGGATAGTCGGCGATCCAGCCAGTTGCAAAGACCTGAAGCCTTTGCTCCCTCATTTCATCAAGAAAGTCTCCCCATTCCAGCGTTTCGATCTCCACATCCACCCCCAGGTTTTCCTGCCACATCCATGCTATCGCTATATTTAACGAAGATGCCGCACCACCACTGCCGGCTACAGTGAAGACGATAGGCGGCAACTGGGAGACATCGCCGTAGCTCGACTCCGCGATGAGCTGTTGTGCCCGTTCCACATCGTAGCCTAGACCCTCCAGATTTTCATTATATCCCGGCATTCCAGGGGGAAGGATGCCAGCAGCGGGTGAGACAAGGTCTTTGAGCAATATCTCGATGATGTTATCCTTGTCCACAGCATGGCAGAAGGCCTGGCGCACCTTAACGTCATCGAAGGGTGGAACTGAACTATTAAAGCCGATATACCAGGTGGAAAGCTGAGGTGCGATGACCAGCTCATCATGCAATGGGTTGTAGGGGTCAAGTACCCTTTCGATGTTCCCAGTTCCTACTGAAGTTATGTCAATCTCACCATCCTCGTACATCATCATTGAGTTGCCGATAAGGTGGAAGGTCACCCTCTCCAGCTTGGCCATGCCGCGGTAGAAGAGGTCAGTCCGCTCGAGGACGATCCTCTGCCCCTCGCTCCACTCTGTGAGGTTGAAGGGGCCGGTTCCATTGGGATTTTTCGTCCAGTCGGCTCCGGATTCCACATTTTCGCGGTCGACAACAAAGGCGGTAGAATGCGTTAGTTTGGAAAGGAAATAGGCTTTGGGGGCATCGATGGTGATCTCTAGGGTCTCATCGTCGATCACCCTGACCCCGCTGATCTCTTGTGCCTCGCCTCTGAGCTTCTCCTTGACCCCCACAATGTCGCCGAGATAAGTTTCCGCTATGGGGGACCCGGTCTGTGGGTCGGCGGCACG
Source organism: Chloroflexota bacterium (assembly GCA_030626475.1). Taxonomy (GTDB): domain Bacteria; phylum Chloroflexota; class Dehalococcoidia; order E44-bin15; family E44-bin15; genus JADFVG01. Next base: position 28,670 of record DAOUOW010000002.1, read on the forward strand.
CTCTAAGGAATACTTGAAATCGTTGGCTGTTACCTCCCTGCCATTGTGGAACATGACATCGTGGCGGAGGTGGAAAGTATAGGTCTTGCCATCGGGGCTGATGTCCCAGCTCTTGGCAATATCAGGAACGACCTCTAGGTCATGATTCAGGGTCACCAGGCCGCTGAAGATCTCCACAATGTAGCTCCCTGAGGTGGCATCACCACAGAGGGCAGGGTCCAGGGTGGTGGGTTCAGTGCGAGATAGGTTTAAGTCCCTGCCGCCGGGTTCTATCAGACAACCTGGGGCTAGGGTGGTTAAAGCGAAAACAAAGACCATCGCCACCAGGGCGATGGCAATTTTTCTCATCGGCGTCTTTCCTCTACGGCGATTCATCATACCCCTGGCCTTCCGCCGCATCTGTAGAGAGCCTTCATTCGCGCCTCAGCCTGAGATGCAACTCCCTGAGCTGTTCCTCCGATACCGGAGAGGGGGCATCGAACATCACATCCATGGCGCTCTGGTTCTTGGGGAAGGGGATCACATCCCTGATGGTCTCCTCTCCAGCGAGGAGCATTACCACGCGATCGATTCCAGGGGCGATGCCGCCGTGGGGTGGGGCACCATATTCAAAGGCTTCAAGTAGGTGCCCGAACCTCTGATTCACCTCCTCCTTCCCATATCCCAATAGGCTAAATACCTTCTCCTGTAGCTCACGGTTGTGGATCCTGATGCTGCCGCTGGAGAGCTCACAGCCATTGCACACCAGGTCGTAATGCTTGGCATGTACCCTCTCTGGGGCGGTATCCAGCAGCGGGATATCCTCATCCCTTGGTGCAGTGAAGGGGTGATGCATCGGCTCCCACCTTCCCTCCTCCTCGCTCCACTCGAAGAGGGGATAATCGAGGATGAAGCAGAAGACGAGGAGGTTGGGGTCGGCAAGTTCGAGGCGTTGGGCAACTTCCAGGCGCAGGGCACTAAGTGCCCCTTCCACCACACTGGGTTTGCCGGCAACGATAAGGAGGAGGTCGCCTTCCTTGGCCTCAAACCTGGCTGCCATCTCCTTGACCTGCTCTGGAGTCAGGAATCTGGCAGCAACGGACTTCGCCTGTTCCTTCTCTGGGGCAAGGGGCAAGGTAATCAGCCCCTGGGCGCCGCGGGCCTGAACAAACTCAGTCAGCTCCTCAAGCTGGCGCCGCGAGTAATGGGCGCAACCGGGGGCACATATCCCCTTCACCTTCCCCCCATCCTCGAGGGCGGAGCGAAAGACGGCGAAATCGCATCGGGCTGCGATGTCCGATAAATCCCTGATCTCGACGCTGAAGCGGAGGTCGGGCTTATCTATGCCATAGCGCTCCATGGCATCAAGATAGGAAAGGCGGGGGAAAGGCTTCATCACCTTCATGCCCGGCTTCACATTCTCCACCAGGGCGGTGAAAAGCTCCTCCATCAAGCTGAGGATGTCCTCTTCATCGACAAAGCTCATCTCGAGGTCAAGCTGGGTGAATTCTGGCTGGCGGTCGGCGCGCAGGTCTTCGTCGCGGAAGCACCTTGCTATCTGGAAGTATTTCTCAAAGCCGGCCACCATGAGGAGCTGCTTTAGCTGCTGCGGGGACTGGGGCAGGGCATAGAACCTCCCGGGATGGAGCCGGCTCGGCACCAGATAGTCTCTTGCCCCTTCAGGGGTGCTCTTGATCAAAATCGGGGTCTCAATCTCGATGAAGCCCTTGGCATCCAGAAAATCACGGATAAACTTTACCACGCGGTAGCGCAGGATCATGTTGTCCCTCATCCGCTCGCGGCGCAGGTCGAGATAGCGGTACTTGAGGCGAAGGTTCTCATCGACCTCTACATCCTCACTCACGTCAAAGGGAGGGGTCCTGGAGGGATTGAGGATTTCTGCATCCTCAGCGATAACCTCCACCTCGCCTGTGGCCAGCTTCGGGTTCTCCGTTCCCGGGGGGCGCTTCGCCACTTCACCGGAAACCTTCACCACGTATTCATGGCGCAACTTGGTGGCTACCTCACGCCCTTCCTTGGACACCTCAGGATTGAACACCACCTGCACCAGCCCCTCTCGATCCCGCAAATCGATGAACACCAAGCCCCCGTGATCCCTCCTCCGATGCACCCAGCCGGCAAGGGTCACCTTCTGCCCCACATTGTTTCTGGTTAGCTCTCCACAACTATTGGTCTTGAGCATAAAGCCTCCCTAATTAACAGATGGATTATAGCTTATAAGCGGGTGCTTTTTCAATCAACATAGCTAGCCTTTGAAGCGTCTCGTAAAAGGGGGTATAATAGTAATAGGGATGGAATGACGAGGACAAAGGCCACAGAGCTACTTCAAATAAGCGTCCGCGGCGTAGTTCAGGGGGTTGGCTTCAGACCCTTCGTTTATCAGCTAGCTACGAAACATGACCTGAAGGGCTGGGTATTAAACACCTCGGGCGATGTCAAGATCGAGGTCGAGGGCGGGAAGGATGCGCTAGACCACTTCATTGTTGAACTGCAAACGATGGCACCACCATTAGCCCGCATCGAGGGCATCACCGCCACTGAGGCCCCGGCTAAAGGTTACACCCAATTTGAAATACGCCACAGCCTTGCCGAAGAGGGCAAGTACCAGTTGGTCTCCCCCGACATCGCTACTTGCGAAGCCTGTAAAGGGGAGCTCCTGTCGCCTGAAGATCGGCGCTATCGCTACCCTTTCACTAACTGTACCAACTGCGGACCGCGCTTCACCATCATCGAAGACATACCCTACGACCGTCCCAAGACCACGATGCGCCACTTCAGGATGTGTCCCGATTGCCAGCAGGAATATGATGACCCCCTGGATCGTCGCTTCCATGCCCAGCCTAACGCCTGCCCCAGATGCGGCCCCTCTCTCGAACTGACCGACAGCGATGGTAGAACTATCGCTGTGGAAGATGTTATTGCCTCTGCCAGTAAATTGCTAAGGGAGGGAAAGATTCTGGCTATCAAGGGGCTGGGAGGCTTTCACCTTGCCTGCGATGCCACCAATGGGGAGGCGATTCAAACTTTAAGGGACAGAAAAAGGCGCCCCTATAAGCCACTGGCGATAATGTTGGCCACCCTGGAACAGGTCAAAGAGCACTGCTTCGTTTCCGTGGAAGAGGAGAAGCTGCTCACCTCCACTGAGTGCCCTATCCTGCTGCTGAGGTGGAAAGATGACTCCTCTGTTTCGCGCAGGGTGGCGCCCGAACTCAAGTACCTGGGGGTGATGCTCCCTTATACCCCGTTGCATCACGTGCTGCTCAGGGAGACGGGTCTCCCTCTGGTGATGACCAGCGGCAATATCAGCGAGGAACCAATCGCTAAGGACAATGATGAGGCGCTGCGGAGACTCAAGGGCATCGCTGACTTTTTCGTTGTTCACAATCGGGACATCCATGCCCGCTATGACGACACCGTAGCCTTTGTCGAGAGGGGCAAGATGCAACTGGTGCGGCGGGCACGGGGCTATGCCCCCTATCCCATCCACCTCCCCTTTAAGGCAAAGGAGGTTCTTGCCTGCGGCGCGGAGCTCAAGAATACCGTCTGTGTCACCAGGGAGGATCATGCCTTCATCAGCCAGCATATTGGCGATATGGAGAATGTGGAAACTCTGGAGCACTTTGCCAATACCATCGAGCTTTATCAGAAGCTTTTCCGCATCAAGCCTCAGATTCTGGCCTACGACCTGCACCCCGAATATCTGGCCACTAAGTATGCAAAGGAGCAGGGGAGCAAGTTCGCTCTCGTTCCCGTGCAGCATCATCATGCCCACATCGTCAGTTGCATGGTGGAAAATGGGGTTCAGGAGCCTGTTATCGGGGTTGCCTTCGATGGCACGGGATATGGCAGCGATGGCACCATCTGGGGAGGGGAGTTTCTGATAGCTGACTTCAAAGGCTTTGAGCGGGTGGGGCATCTGGAGTATGTGCCCCTGCCTGGCGGCGCCGCTGCCATAGAACGACCCTACCGCATGGCTTTTTCGCACCTTTTCACCCTCCTGGGAGAAAGCGCGCTCGACAGGGAGCTGCCCTTCTTGAGAGACATCGACCCGTATGAAAAAGAGGTTTTGAAACGGCAGCTCGAAAAAAAGATCAATTGCCCCATGACCTCCAGTTGCGGCCGCCTCTTCGACGGGGTATCGGCGCTCATCGGCATCAGGGCGAGGGTGGACTACGAGGCTCAGGCAGCCATCGAGCTCGAGATGGCAGCCCCCGATGATTTCCAGAGCACTGACTCCTATCCCTTCTCCATAGCGGAACAGGACGGAGTGAAGATTGTCAAATTGAGCGAATTATTCCAAGCAATAATCCACGATCTGGAGAATGGCCTTCCTGTAAGCACAATTTCAGCCAGGTTTCACCACACCATGGCAAGGATGGTGGCTGATATATGTCATCGCATCGCCGCCGAAAGGGGGATAAGAACGGTTGCCCTGAGCGGTGGCGTGTTTCAGAATCGCCTGCTGCTGAGGCTTGCCGCCGACCTTCTGGAGAGGGAGGGATTTGTGGTGCTCACCCATAGCCTAGTGCCCACCAACGATGGCGGCATCTCATTGGGGCAGGCGACGATTGCCAATTTCGTTTTTTCGAACTGATATAGGCGGGCAGTTAGAGTAATCTATAAATAGTAGAAGTGACCTCAATAAAATGAGAGGATTGTAAAGGGGCGAAAAGAAAAATGTGTCTTGCCATACCGGCGCTGGTTAAATCCATAGATGGAAATGAGGCTGAGGCGGAGCTGGGCGGCATAAGCCGAAGGATAAGCATCCTCCTCACCCCTGAGGCTAAGGTGGGCGATTACGTGCTGCTGCACACCGGTTATGCCATCAATGTCATTGATGAGGAGGAGGCTAAGGAGACCCTGAAACTGCTTGCCGAAATGGCATCACTTGAGGAGGAATTAGAAGAATAGACCACGAGCCAAGAACTCATCCTGGGTGTAGCCTAACTTTCGGGAAACAGGCCCAGTTCGAAAAGAAAATGAAGTTCATTGATGAGTTTCGAGATACTGAGCTAGCTAAGGTTGTGATCAACAGAATCCACCGCAATTCGAAGCGGCACATCAGGCTCATGGAGTTCTGCGGAGGTCACACCGTTACCATCATGAAGCATGGCATCCGCCAGCTCCTGCCTGAAACGGTGGAGATGCTATCCGGTCCTGGATGCCCTGTCTGTGTTACCGCCCATAAGGACCTGGATAAAGCTATTGCTCTTGCTCGAGACCCGGAGGTGATTCTCACCAGCTTCGGCGATATGCTTAAGGTCCCGGGCAGCTATTCCAGCCTGCAAAAGGTGAGGGCTGATGGCGCCGACGTAAGGATTGTCTATTCCACCCTCGATGCCCTCCAGATAGCGCGGGAAAATCGGGATAAATCTGTCGTTTTTATCGGCATTGGCTTTGAGACCACAGCCCCTACCATCGCCGCCTCGGTGATGCAGGCCGAGGAGGAGGGGATAGAGAATTACTATGTTCTTTCGCTGCATAAGCTTTGCCCCCCGGTGATCAAGGCTCTTCTCGATTCTGGGGAGGTGAGACTGGACGGCCTCATCTGTCCCGGTCATGTGAGCGCTGTTATCGGCTCCCGCCCGTGGGATTTTGCCGCCCGTGATTATGGGATCGCATGTGTGGTATCAGGCTTTGAGCCTTTAGATGTTCTTCAATCCGTTGCAATGCTGGCTGAGCAGCTCGAAAAGGGGGAGCCCAAGGTGGAGATCGCCTATCGCCGTGGGGTGCGCCGTGAAGGGAATTTGAGGGCACAGGAGCTGATGAACACCGTCTTTGAGCCTTCGCCAGCACATTGGCGGGGGATGGGGGAGGTGCCGGAAAGCGGGCTAAGGCTGCGCAAGGAATACCAAGCATTTGATGCCGAGCTCTGCTTTGACTTCGACCCCGGGCCAACCCGCGAGCCCAAGGGCTGCATCTGCGGCGATATTCTCCGCGGAGTGAAGACCCCTCTCGATTGTAAACTTTTCCGAGGCGCTTGCACCCCGGAGCACCCCGTGGGACCGTGCATGGTCTCCTCCGAGGGCAGCTGCGCCAGCTATTATCATTATGGGAACCTTTGACGAGGACAAGATCCTTCTCGCCCACGGCAGTGGAGGCAAACTGGGCCACGACCTGGTGGAAAAGGGCTTTTTGCCCGCATTCGATAATCCGCTGCTTTCAAAGCTGGATGACTCAGCGGTCTTCGAGGCCAGGGGACGACTGGCTTTCACCACCGATAGCTATACCGTGACCCCTATCTTCTTCCCCGGCGGCGACATCGGAAAGCTGTCGGTCTGCGGCACGGTGAACGACCTAGCGATGAGCGGCGCTGTGCCTTTGTATTTGAGCCTGTCGTTCATCATCGAGGAAGGTTTCCCCTTAAGCGACCTGGGGAAGATTGTGAACTCGATAAAGGATGCCGCCGAAGAGGCAGAGGTTAAGGTCATCACCGGAGATACCAAGGTGGTAAATAAGGGCAGCGTGGATAAGCTGTTCATCAACACCGCCGGGGTGGGCGTTGTTCCTCACGGGATCGAAATCTCGGGCTCCAATGCCAGGCCAGGAGATAAGCTCATCTTGAGTGGACCCGTGGGCCATCATGGCATCGCCGTGATGAGCGAGCGGGAAGGGCTGAGGTTCGCCACCCAGGTGAAGAGTGATTGCGCCCCGCTAAATAGGCTGGTGGCGGAGATGCTAGAGGCATCGGATGAGATTCACTGCCTGCGCGACCCGACCAGAGGTGGGCTGGCCACCACTCTCAACGAGTTTGCCACCCAATCTGGGGTTGGCATCCTCATTTACGAAGATTGGATACCGGTGACAGATGAGGTAGAGGCTGCCTGCGAGATGCTGGGTTTTGACCCCTTTCATGTCGCCAACGAAGGAAGGCTGGTGGCTGCTGTTGCCCCCGATGATGCCGAGAAGGTTCTCAAGCAGATGCGGCAAAACAAATACGGAACTGAGGCAGCAATCATCGGGGAGGTCAGAGAGGAGCATTCAGGTAAGGTGGTGATGAGGACTTCATTAGGGGCATCTCGCATCGTTGATATGCTGGTCGGGGAACTGCTGCCCCGTATATGCTAATGGCTCTCCACTTCCTCAGCCACCATCTCCACTGCCTTGGGGATCGCCTGCTCCACCTCGGGGGTGCACTTTTCGCCGAAGTTGATTACATCCTGTACCTCAATGGCGAAGATGACAATCTCCTTGGGCATCTCAAGCCCTAATCTCTTCCCCAGCTCGAGGGCGGTGGCAAGGCTGACATCATGGGGGGAGACGGCATGCCGTGGAGTGACAAAATCATCAGGCCCCAGCCGATAAACCTGGCCCACCTTTCCCGCTACGGTCTGGATAGAATCGACGATGATCACCCTGTCGTAGCCCACGAGGAGGTCGAGCAGGCTGAGCCCGGCGAGGTCGCTTTCCATCACCGTCACCTGTTCTTCATCGAAGCGACCCTTGAGCGCCTGGACAACGTGAAAGCCCACGCTATCATCGCTAAGGATCGGATTGCCTAACCCCAAGACCAGGTTCTTCAACTTTTTCGACCTATGGCAAGGAATTTTGGCTTAGGTGATTGGCTATCGGCGGCAGCTTTCAATTGGAAAGATGATAAACGGAGACAAGAATCCAGATAGCCTTTCATTCACCACAGCCTATAGTTCGAAAGAGAGGTTTCGGCTCAGCCGATGCACAATGTTGCCTTCGGCGTCGCGGATTATCACTTCCAGCGGCATCTGTCCCGGCAGGGTATGGGTGGCACAGGCAAGACAGGGGTCGTAGGCTCGGAAGGCCATCTCCACCATATTCAGCAGCCCTTCACTGGCCACCTTTCCTGCGGTGATCAGTTTTTGCGCTGCCTTCTTGATCGACATATTCATCGCCGGGTTGTTCTGAACAGTGGCCACGATGAGGTTGACCTTCTCCACCATGCCATTCTCATCCGTCTTATAGTGATGATAGAGGGTGCCCCGGGGTGCCTCCACCACCCCTACCCCCTCATCGGGGGTGGCGGTGGGGATGGTGCGAACATTGGGGTCGATGACCTCCTTGTCCTGGCACAGCTCCAAAAGCCTCTCCGCGGCATACAAAATCTCGACAAGTCTTGCCCAGTGAAATGCCAGGGTGGCATGAACCGGCTTCCCCCCCAGGGTGCTATACATCTTCTCATAAGCCTCCTGGGCTAGAGGGGTTGCCATGCCATCGGCGACATTTAGCCGAGCCAGTGGGGCTACCCGATAGACCCCACTATCCTTGCCCTCAACAAGCCCCTTCCAGCCGACCTTCTTCAGGAAGGGGAACTTGAGGTATGACCAGGGCTCGGTGTGCTCCCCGATGTAGTCCACATAGTCAGCGGCCTTGAACTTGGCGACCTCCTTCCCCTCAGGGTCAACCACCCTGATGTCGCCCTCATAGAAGTTCACCTTGTTATTGGCATCTACCATGCCCATGTAGTAGCTCTCCATGGTATAAATAGGGCCGGTGATGATGTCCACATACTCCTTGTTGCCTAGGACGACGTCATCGAACAGTTTGAGGCCGAACTTGCCGAACTCCACCATGGACTTGGCCTTCTCCTCAAAGTCGGCCCTCTCCTCTTCGGTGATGGCTCTGCTCATGCCTCCGGGGAGACCGCAGACGGAATGGGTTGCCTTGCCCCCGATGACCGCCTGGATGTCTTGAGCGTAGGCGCGGTGCTTGATCACCTCGCCGCCAACCTCAAGCCCCACCTTGGCAATAACCCCCAGGATATTTCTCTCAGCGGGGTCGGCAGTGGGCCCCACCACAAAGTCAGGGGCAGCAAGAACATAGAAGTGAGCGATGTGGGAATGGCACATGTGGGCACAGTAGTATAGCTCTCTTAACTTCTTTGCCGCCTGAGGGGGGTCGACATGATAGACGGCATCGGTGGCCTTGGTGGAAGCCATGTGGTGAGCTGAGGGGCAGACGCCACAGATTCTGGGAGTGATACGGGGCAGCTCCTCCACCGGCCTTCCCTCGCAGAACTTCTCAAAGCCGCGAAACTCAGGCACCTGAAGGTAGGCATTGGCCACATTTCCCTCATCATCGAGGAAAATTTCTATCCTGCCGTGCCCCTCCAGCCTGGTTATGGGATCAACCGTTATCTTCTTCATGGCATTCCTCTATATTCTCTTTCTTTTCATCATCGAGGTGGACATCCCGAAGCGGTAGAAGGTGCCTGCCGGGTCTTTGACCTCGTCGACCATCCTGGCAATCTCGGCCTCATCCTTGACATCATAGATGGAGGCCAGAGCGCTGAGCATCTTGGCTCCCTGATCATGAACCCCAGCCGGCGGCCCGAAGCAGCCGCGGCAGGGCATGTTGGCCTCGATGCATCTGGCTCCACATCCACCCCTGGTGGCAGGCCCCATGCATATCAGTCCCTGCTCTAGGAGGCATTTCTCCGGTTCGGGGATGATCTCATGGGGGCGATAAATCTTGGTGATCTTCTTTTCCTCCTTAGTTCGAGGACACTCATCGCAAAGGGTCTTTTCCAAGGCAATTACCGAGCCTGGGGGAGGCAGCGAACTGGTGGCCAGGGCGTCCACCACCTTGAGGATGAGGTCCACAGGTGGGGGACAGCCAGGCATATAGTATTCCACGGCCACCACCTGGTCTAATGCCGATACCGTGTCATAAAACTCGGGAAGCTCGAGCTCCCCCTCCTCGACTTGGGTCGAGGTTTGGGGGAAGACCCTTTCGGTGTTAGCATTGGTGGGCGCCTCAACATAGGCGCGCTCAAAAGCGAGGTCTCGGTTGAAAAAGTTGGCCAGCGCCGGGATGCCGCCAAAGCAGGCGCAGGAACCGAAGGCGACCATAACCTTGGACTTTTGACGAAGCAGCTTGGCGATCTTCTCTTGCTCCGTATTTCTTACCGAGCCGTTGAACAGGCAGACATCGATGCTCCCATCATCCATGGCCTCAATATGGTGGTACTTAAAATCCATGGCGATAGGCCAGAGGACGATGTCTGCCAGCTCAGCGAGATCGAGGATCTTCTCATTGATGTCCAGCACGGCGACATCGCAGCCGCCGCAGCTAGCTGCCCAGTAGAGAGCCATTTTCAGCTTTGGCATGCTATCCCCCTCCGTTGGCGCGGAATGGCCCCAGTTCCTTTACCTTGGCCGTCATCTCATTGACGATGGAGGCAAAGCGAGCCCCCTCAGCGGCAGAGACCCAGTCCAAGCGCACTCGCTCGTCCTCGATCCCCAACTGCTCCAGCATCTTCTTCAACAGGGGGATACGCCGCGCCGTTTTGTAGTTTCCTTCAACATAGTGGCAATCGCCGGGGTGGCAGCCCAGGATCAATACTCCGTCTGCCCCTTGCTGGAAGGCCTTGAGGACAAAGACGGGGTCCACCCTCCCGCTACACATCACCCGCACAATCCTCACATTGGGAGCGCTCTTTACCCTCGCTGTGCCTGCCATGTCTGCGCCCCGGTAAGAACACCAGTTGCAACAGAAGCCTACAATCTTTGGTTCGAAGTCAGAATTGCTCATTTCCCTCACCTTGTTGTATTGCGTGCGTATTATAATATGCTGATTTCATCTGCGCAAAAAAAGGGCGACCGACCCAATCAGGTCAGCTACCCTTAAATATGCCTACAAAAATCTGCGAAACGCCAATCTGCCAATCAACCCTTTTGCTTTTTCTCCCTATTTCATTTTACCGTTCATCATAATCCCCTGTCAATAGCCAGCTTGCAACCTAAGATTCCCCTTTTGGAGATTCCTTCTCGCTTCCTTCGCCGGGCGCCTGCCTCGTTCTTTCCTCGAAGCCTCTCTGGGATGGATGATACTGCCCCGCTTTTTGCCCCTCTAGCAGGGGGGATGTTAAGCCAAACCACCCTGCTTTGCCGCTAACGCCATCACGCCTCGGCTTAGAACCCTTTGGGTCATAAATGATGACCAATTCGTCCTCCTGAATTGGGACCGTTTGCGGCTTTTAGCAAGCGAAAAACAAAGGCATAATGTTGAAGAATACTTCGCAAGGAAGCGATGGCCGTATCGAAGCCGGCCAGTCCATTCTTGTGCGATCGAGTTGGAGGTGAGACATGGGAAAAGTGAAAAAGATAGGCTCCAGTAAGAAAGCCTTAGCCGGTCTGGCAACAGCCTTTTTGGTGCTTGTTCTGGTTGTTATCGGTTTCGCAAGCCAAGGGACTGGTGTCAGCCCTGCCTTGGGCCAGTGGGGCTACGGCTATGGCTATGGCTATGGAGGGGGAGGGGGAGGCTTTGTTGATACTACGGCGCCCGGGATCTCGGATGCATCTATATCGGCCTCCGCTATCACCGACACCAGTGCCACCATAGCCTGGACCACGAATGAGCCGAGCACGAGCCAGGTGGAATACTGGCCCGGTTCCTTCTCGGCACTGGATAGCACCCTGGTCACCAGCCACAGCGTCACTCTGGCCGACTTGACTCCAGGAACTACCTATCACTACACGTGCAGGTCAACCGACGCTGCAGGCAATTTGGTGGTATCTGATGAGCATACCTTCACCACCTCGGGTGTTTCGCCTGATACCACGCCTCCTGTGATATCAGCGGTATCAGCCTCAGATGTCTCCGACGATAGGGCGGTCATAGCCTGGACCACGGATGAGCCGAGCACGAGCGAGGTGGAATACTGGGTCACCACCACCTCTCTGTGGTCTCGGGACACAACCCGGGTCACCAGCCACAGCGTGACTCTGACCGATCTAGACTCAGAGACCACCTATAACTTCAGTGTCAGGTCAAGCGACGCCGCAGGCAACCTGGCCATATCCGACGAGTACACCTTCACTACCTCGGCTGCAGTTGCTGCCGCCGCTAACTGGGCGCTCATCGGAGGCATTATAGGTGGTGTGGTGGTTGCTGGCGGGCTAGCGTGGTATCTGTGGTGGAGGAGAAGGGGATAGTACTTGGGTTAGTGATATACCCGTTAGTTCTGCGCTAATAGAGCTGAGGCAGGGTCTGCGCTCTGCCCCAGCTCGTTGGCAAATAAAGCCCCTGGCTGTGATCAAAGCATGGAGCAGAATTAAGGTGAGGACAATGCTAGCTAGAGTAAGCCTGATCGGGGAAAGGCTAAAGAGCGATGAAATGGCTAGGCATGGAAGCATGATGGTCGCTTTTGTATTTCTTGGGGGGCTTTTCGGCTACCTGTACCAGCTCTCCATGGGCAGGATGCTGGCACCAGCGGAATATGGAACGCTCATTAGCCTGCTATCCTTGTTCCTGATCATCTCAGTATTCTCCCAGACCATCCAGGCCTCGGTATCCCGATTTACTTCTAAGTACAGGGTCGATAACAAGTGGGGAAGGATAAACTACCTGTGGAAATACTCCCTAAGACGGACCTTCCTACTGGGAGTGGGGTTGTTTCTCATCTTGTTTATGCTCAGCCCCCTGGTTTCAAGGTTTCTCAACATTGATAACAATTGGTATTGGGTCATCTTTGCCTCCTCTTTCCTGTTGGCTTTTATGGTTGCAGTGAACTGGGGAATCCTACAGGGGCTGCAGAGATTTTCGCCTTTGGGTTTTAGCACTGCTCTCATGGGGCTATTGAGACTTGGCCTGGGCCTCCTTTTGGTCTATCTAGGGATGGGGCTTTACGGCGGCTTGCTCTGCCTCCCCCTTGCCATCGTAGTAGTTCTGGTGGTAACCCACTCCTCACTCAAGGACATGGCCAAGGCAGGTAATGAGACGGTTGAGATCAGAGGGCTTTTTTCGTATGCCGGGTTAGCCCTCTTGGCTCTGGCTGCTTTTGCTGTGTTAACCAATATGGATGTTATTCTGGCTAAGCACTTTCTAAGCCCTGAGAGTGCTGGCAATTATTCAGCTATCTCGGTCTTGGGGAGGATAGTCCTCGTCGCCCCCATGGGGATCGCTATGGCTATGTTTCCCAAGACCTCCGAGCTTTTTGAGACCGGGGGGAGACATCGCCCGGTGCTGGTGAAAGCAACGCTGCTCACCATTCTTCTCGGCGGGGGCGTGGTACTGGTCTATTGGCTCTTTCCTGATTTCATCATTAATTCCCTCTTCGCCGACGAGTATTCCCTGGTCGCTTCTCACCTCTTTAAGTATGGGCTGGCGATGGCATTTTGGGCAATCTCGTTTCTGTTGATGCAATATTTACTGTCATTGAATCGAACCAGAGTAGCCTATTCCCTGCTCGGGGCTATGGTGCTTCAGGTGGGTCTAATAATCGGTTTTCACTCCAGCATTGGCCAGATCGTTGATATCATGCTTATCTCCAGCATAGTCTGCTTGGCCCTGGTGTGCCCCTTCTATTTCAATGTGAGAAGGAGACATTTATGAACAGGGCTGTTTTCATAGATCGGGATGGGACGATCGCAAAGGATGTCCCTTATTGCAGTCGTCCTCAGGATTTTCAACTATTGCCCCGGGCTGGCAATGGGATAAGGCTATTGAACAACAACGGGTTCAAGGTGCTCATGATCACCAATCAATCCGGGGTCGCTCGGGGTTATTTTACCCGGGAAATGCTGGGCAGAATCCACCGCAAGATGAGGAGAGATCTAGCTGAGTATGGGGCTCATATTGATGCCATCTATTATTGCCCCCATTACCCCGATGAGCACTGCGATTGCAGAAAGCCAAAGCCAGCGTTGGTCTATCGGGCGGCAAGGAAGCATGACATCGAATTGAGCAAATCCTTCTTCATTGGGGATCAATGGCATGATGTGGAGGCGGGGCATTCTGCTGGCTGTAGGACGTGTTTGGTCTCGCCCAATGGCACACCAGAAACACCGCCAAGCCGGAATAATATGCCAGAGCTGGACTTTGTCGCCCGCGATTTCCTGGAAGCTTGCACATGGATTCTAAAACTCATAGTACCTGAAGTAGTTAGGGGGAAGTGATGCTGAAAGTGCTTGTTTTTGGTGGGGCTGGTTTTATCGGCTCTCACACTGTTGATTTACTTCTAAACAAAGGGTACGAAGTTAGGATTCTCGATTCGCTCGAGTCGCCGGTGCATCAGGATGGCGCCATTCCTTCATATATCCCGAAGGAGGTTGAGTTTATCTCCGCAGATGTTCGAGACCGCCAGGCGGTAGCGCGAGCGCTGGAGGGCGTAGATATCGTATTCCAACTTGCCGCATACCAGGATTACCTCCCCGACTTCAGCAAGTTCTTCCATGTCAACTCAGTTGGCACTGCGCTCATTTATGAGCTCATCGTGGAGAAGAGATACAAGGTGCAAAAGGTGATCTTGGGCAGCTCGCAGGCAGTCTACGGTGAGGGGAAGTATAAATGTCCGTTTCATGGCATTCAATATCCTGGGCAAAGGCCGATGGCTCAATTACTTGAACGCGATTGGGAGTTCAGGTGTTCGGTTTGCGGCGGAGAAATGTCTCTCCTGCCCACGGATGAGGCGGTGGTGAATCCTCACAACCCCTATGCCATAAGCAAGTATAGCCAGGAGATGATCGCCCTCAATCTGGGAAAGCGCTATGGAATACCAACTGTGTGCTTACGCTACAGCATTACCCAGGGCCCTCGCCAGAGCTTCAGCAATGCTTATAGCGGTATCTGCCGTAACTTCACCACCCGGCTGTTAACCAATAAGCGCCCTATCGTATATGAAGATGGGAAGCAATTACGAGATTATGTCTATGTGGCAGATGTAGCGTTGGCAAATATATTGGCGCTGGAAGAGCCTAGAGCGGATTATGAAGTATTCAATGTCGGTGGGGACAATATCATTAGCGTTTTGGAATACGCTTATTTGATTGCCGAGAAGATGGGTAAAAGTATCGAGCCCCTGGTCCCAGGAGCATTCCGCTTTGGTGATACGCGGCACGTTGTTTCAGACGCAGGCCGAATCCAGACCCTGGGTTGGAAAGCGACAACGCCTCTGGAGAAGATCGTGGAGGATTACATCGCCTGGGTCAGTGAGCAACCAGATATAAAGGACTATTATGCCGAAGCAGAGAAGGTGATGGAACGAGTGGGGATCATCGTGAAGGTCCCCAAATAAGGTGGGGGGGTCACTATGATAATAACCCAGACCCCGCTGAGGATAAGCTTTGTTGGCGGTGGCACCGATTTGCCCTCCTTCTACCGCCTTGAGGGCGGCGCTGTGGTTAGCACCACCATCGATAAATATGTTTATGTCATAGCCAAGGAAAGGTTTGATGACCAGATTCGAGTGGGTTACACCCAGACCGAGATCACGGGCTCTATCGATGAAGTCAAGCATGACCTGGTGCGCGAGGCATTGCGAAAGACAGGGGTCAATGATGGTCTGGAGATTGTCACTGTTGGTGATATCCCATCTGAGGGCACAGGGCTTGGCTCGTCAAGCTCGGTAACCGTCGGTCTTTTAAATGCCCTCTATCAGTATCGGGGAGAGCCCAAGGAGCCAAGGACGCTAGCTGAGCTGGCTTGTGACATCGAAATCAAAGTCCTGGGCAAGCCCATTGGCAAGCAGGACCAGTATATTGCCGCCCTGGGGGGATTGAGGAAAACCGTGTTTCATCCTGATGAGGAGGTATCAAGCGAGCCGATTAATATCCCTGAAAAAACGCTCCGCGCCCTCAGCCGCAGCCTGCTCCTGTTCTACACCGGCGTCACCCGTAGTGCTGACCCCATCCTCAAAGAGCAGCAGGCAAATACCTCCCGCAGGATGGAAACGCTGCGTCGGATGAAGGAGATGGCAAATGAACTGGAGCAGGAGCTGATAAACGGAAATATCGAAGCACTGGGCGAGATGCTGCATCGCGGCTGGTGTTATAAGAGGGAACTTGCCAGCGGTATCACCAACCCTACTATAGACGAGGTTTATGAGGCGGCACGCAGAGGAGGGGCGATGGGAGGCAAAATCACCGGCGCCGGAGGTGGGGGATTCCTGCTCCTCTATGCTCCGGTCGATCTTCAAGAGAGGGTGAGGAGAGCCATTGATGGGCTTCGCGAAGTGCCCTTCAGCCTGGAGCGGGATGGAACCAAGACATTGCTCAATGCTCGACGGCCAGTGTAGGGGTTAGGAGGGGAGATGAACAGTTTCATAGGGTATATCGACCATGTCGCTGTTCTCCTCGGAGAGCTTAAGCGGCAGGAGGGGATTGTGCTCCAGCTTGTGGATGAAATAGTGAGCAGAGCCACTCAGAGCAAGCAGGTTATTGTCTTCGGCAATGGGGGCAGCGCCGCCACTGCTAGCCACTTCGTCTGCGACATAGCTAAAGGAACCATCACCCCAGGCTGTCCCAGGGTAAGGGCACTTTGCCTAACTGATAATACCTCATTAGTTACCGCCTGGGCCAACGATGAGTCCTATGATTCCATCTTCGCTGAGCAGCTCAAGGGCTGCCTTGATCACGATGACCTTGTGGTGGCGATAAGTGGCAGCGGGAACTCTCCCAATGTGCTCCGGGCGGTTGAAGCGGCAAAGGAGGGCGGAGCTACCTGTTTCGGCCTATGTGGCTTTGATGGCGGGCAGCTTGCCCGACTGGCTCACTATGCCGTTGTCATCCCGGCGGAGAATATCCAGCAAGTGGAAGATATCCACCTTCTTATCCTTCACTCGGTCTCCCTTTTGGTTAAGGAGAGACTTGAGGAGTGGCAGAAGGCGAAGGTCTTGGTCATGGCTTCTGTAAATAGCAGAGGGAGAAGATGAAGTCGCGGGGAAAGGTTCTGATCGCCGTTCCAACCTATAACGAGGCAGATGTTATCGAAGATAACATCAAAAGGCTGAGAGAGTTCTTGATCTCAAATCTGGATCATGACTATGAGATCGTGGTCGCCGATAATGCCTCTGCCGATAACACCGTTGCCAAGGTGATGACGCTGTCTGAAACATATAGCGAGGTCAAATGGATCCACTTAGACCAGAAAGGGAAAGGTGGCGCGATAAAGAAGGTTTGGTCTGAGAATGATGCTGATATAGTCGTCCTGGTAGATGCTGATCTATCGCCAGATGTGAGTGCCTTTCCCCAATTAATCGCCGCCCTTGACGATGGCTATGATGTCGCTATCGGCTCCCGTTTCTTGAAGGGAAGTCAGGTGAAAAGGTCTTTCAAGCGCACGTTCCTGTCAAGGGGTTACAATCTTTTGCTCCGGCTTTTGTTCCGAGCACGGTTTTCAGATGCGCAATGTGGATTTAAGGCGATGAAGAAGAGAGCATTTTTGGAGCTTTTGCCTGCGATCAAGAACAATGAATGGTTTTTTGATACCGAGTTACTGATACGCTCCCAGAGGAGGGGGTTAAAGATTAAAGAGATACCCATTAACTGGGTGGAGCGCAGGGAAAGCAAAGAACAGCCACTGAAGGCGGTGTTCAATTATATCGTGCTCCTGCGCAGATTATACTTTGAGTTCAGGTTAAACGATCACCATGAAGGTGCTGGTAATTAGCTGGCGGGATATAAACCATCCTGAGGCCGGTGGAGCCGAACTTTATCTCCATGAACTGACTAAGGGGCTCTGTAGTTCGGGACATGAGATTACATTATTAACCTCCCGATATAAGGGCTCTGCCGGGCAGGAGATAATCGACGGGGTTAAGGTGATCCGAAAGGGGAGCAAGTATATCTTCAATCTGGCTGTTTTTTGGACCTACTTAAGGGAGTTGCGAAGCAATGGCTATCAGATTGTGGTTGAGGATGTTTATTTGTTCCCATTGTTTACCCCCATTTTTGTTCATAAACCAAGAACGGTAGTAATAACCAATCACCTCTATATGGGCAATTTTCTCGGGCAGGTGCCTTTGCCCTTTATACCCGTCGTTTGGCTTGGGGAGAAGGCTCTCCGACTTTACCACAAGCCACCGATGATAACGCTGTCGGTAAGCACAAAAAAGGATCTCGTCGATATGGGCATACCTGAAGAGAACATAACAATCATAAATCCGGGCTTAGATTGCGAACTCTATAGACCGAATACACCACTAAAAACCAGATACCCATCGGTGGTTTATCTGGGCATGATCAAGAAAAAGAAAAACATAGACCATCTCATCAAGGCGATGGTCAGAGTAAAGGAAGTATTACCTGAGGCCAGGCTATTTATAGCAGGAAGAGGCTCACCCAGATTATACCGCAATCTCAAAGCACTGGCTGATAGGCTGAATCTGGACTCTTCGGTTGAATTTTATGGGGAAGTGACAGTGGAAGAGAAAATAAGGTTATTTCAGAGTGCCTGGGTCTCAGCACATCCTTCAGCCAAAGAGGGATGGGGAATACCGGTGATCGAAGCCAATGCCTGTGGCACTCCCGCTGTCGCCTATGATGTCCCGGGGCACAGAGATTCAATAAGCAATGGAGAGACGGGCTTGCTCGTATCTTATGGTGATATCGGAGCGCTGGGCAGCGGAATGGTCAAGCTCCTGACAGATACAGAGTTGAGAGAAAAGCTGAGCCAGAATGCCGTGGCATGGGCTTCCAAATTCCGCTGGGATAAGAGCGCTGCCGACTTCTCGGCAATTCTACAGGGAGCAGGAGTCGAAGATGGGCCTAAAGAATAAAAACGTCCTCATAACTGGGATAACCGGCTTTGTCGGTCCGTACCTGACGAGAGCGCTTCTAGCCAGGGGGGCGAACGTATTTGGCCTTGTCAGGAGGAGATCAGACGGCTCTAGGCCAAGAAACCTGGTGGATCGGGGGGTCTATGACGAGGTGAGGTTAATCGAGGGTGACATCACAGATATCGCCAGCATCGGGCTATGCTTGAGCCGATCCAAACCGGATGTAATCTTTCACCTCGCAGCCCAGTCTTTTGTTCCCGACTCTTTCCTCAACCCGCTGGAAGCCTTGGTGACCAACGCCACCGGGACGGCAAACCTGCTTGAGGTAATCCGGTTACAGGGGCTCGACCCGGTGGTGGTCTTTGCCGGCTCTAGTGAGGAATATGGTTTAGCCTTCGCCTCGGAAAAGCACCAACAGCAGGCGATGAAGAGGTATGGAGAGATTTTCCCCGAACCCGAGAGGATGCCGGAGCTGCCAATAAATGAGCACAATCCACTGCGCCCCATCTCTCCTTATGCTGTGAGCAAAGTGCATGCCGACTATCTAATGAGAAGCTATCACTCGGTCTATGGACTGAAGACCATTGTCTCTCGGGCTTTCAATCACGAAGGTGCAGGCAGAGGCATAATCTTTGTCACCGCTGCAATCACCAGCCAGGTGATGAAATTGAAGCTCAGCGAGGGCGATAAAATCGTGGTCGGCAATGTGAACACCTTCAGAGACTGGTCCCACGTGACCGACATTGTGGAGGGGTATTGCCTCCTGGCGGAGAAGGGGAGGTATGGGGATATCTACGTGCTCGGCTCTACGAGGACAAACTCGGTGCTGAGTTACATCCTGCTCAGCCTCGAGAATGCCGGCTGGGAGATAAAAGGGATTGAAAGCATGAAAAATGGCAAGAGGGTGGAGAACCCAACGGAAAAGGATGACTCCCCGATGTTCGGAATAAACTTCGAAAAAACCAAGGTCGACCGGGCAATGCTGGAGAAGGGGCTGGAATTCAATTTAGAGGATAAGGGCATCTGGGTAGATACCGATCGAGGCCGGGTCCCCATAGTATTCGATCAGAATAGATACCGAAGAGCGGATGTTCCCATACTGCTCAGCGATCCGACCAAGGTCAAAGGGATAGGGTTCGAGGTATCACATACCCTAGAAGACATAATCGGTGATCAGCTGAACTATTTCTTGAGCAGGGAAAATAGGAGCCTTAGTTGAAAGGGAAGTCACTCGATAGGGGAGGGTCTTTATGCTGAGACGACTTATCCCAGGCAGTTTTGCTGTCTCTGAAAGGATACTTGGTAAGAGAACGCTATTTGCCATGCTACTCAAAATGGCATGGGCTTATAAAAGGACTTTAATATATTCGCTGAAAAAGGGGAGGATTAAAGCTGCCATTAACTTTCTTTATATCAAAACTTTTGTTCCTGTTGGGGAAGGAGGAGGAGCAGCCGCGTTCTTCATCATAGGGCCATTGATTAAACGGTTTCCCCGTCTTGCCCCCTACCCACGTAATATCGAAATCGAGGTTACCACAGTGTGCAATCGGAAATGCATAATATGTGAACACACTTATTGGAAGGAAAAAAGCAGACACCTTTCTCTTGAAGAGTTTAAACACATTGCTGATCAATTCCCTCGCTTGAGATGGGCCAACCTTACAGGCGAAGGTTCCGCTTTCCTCAATAAGGACTACCTAAGCATGATCAAATACTTAAAGGCAAAAAGTATCCCGCTATTCCTTGTTGACCATTTTGATTCCATGGACGAGAAAATTGCCAAAGAACTAATACAAATTGGCGTAGATGGAATTTATATATCAATGGATGGGGCCACTAAAGAAACCTATGAGAAAATACAGGTTGGCTGCGATTTTGATAGAGTGGTGAAGAATAT
Organism: Chloroflexota bacterium; assembly: GCA_030626475.1. GTDB lineage: Bacteria > Chloroflexota > Dehalococcoidia > E44-bin15 > E44-bin15 > JADFVG01. The sequence goes on from DAOUOW010000002.1 coordinate 49,036, forward strand.
CAAGAACTTCGTTGCGCTGAAGGAGGAGATGAAGTCTCCCATTCCTGAGCTTTGTTTTCGTTTTATAGTTACAACACTAAACGTTCATGAGATGCCCCAATTCGTGGAGCTGGTGAGTTCCTTTGGCGATAGAGATTCACTCGGTGATGGAAGCCATGTGGACTTCGCCGGTCTGCTGGAGTTTGCTGAAATTGCGCACCTAAAAGTGCCAGAGGTGCCAGAGGAAATCCTGCGAGACACGGTGACAGCAGGGGGAAAACACGGTGTCCTATTAACCTTTGCCCATACTCAACTACAGGAACTTCCCCCCTTGGAATCCTGTTTGGCCTGGATGGAGCCTTATATCATGATGGGGGGCTATGTGTTGCCTTGTTGTGCTGTGCTTATGTCCAATAAGCGTGAGTGGCTAAGGCAACATAGCTTTGGAAATGTATTCGAGAAATCTTTTGAGGAAATCTGGTACTCCGAAAGGTATACAAGATTCAGGCAGATGGTGAACAAACCTCACGGCAAGGTGCCTTTGTTTTGCAAAGGGTGCAGAGGTTATAACACAGTTGAGAGGGAGCAGAGTTATGGGGTGGATATGGAATTATAGATATGGGGGCAAAGGTGAAAAATAGGCCCAGATTTTGTCCTCAAAGGAGCAGCTATCCTGAATGGTACGGTTATGTAAGCACTTTTTACTCCAGGAATGCCGTGGTCAAATATGCCCTGGTCAAGAGACTGGAAATAGCGCTGGAGCTCACTGATGAGTACCTCAGGGAGTCTGAAAGCATCTTAGACGTAGGTGCAGGGCCAGGTTTTTACTTCCCGGCAATAGCTGAAAGATCTGCAGCACAGGTTGTCGATCTGGAGCTGCCACATTTGAAGGCAGTAAAACAAATGTGCCTGGGGGAGGACATTGACCATAGGTTCCAGTTAATACGGGGGGATGTCGGACATCTACCGTTTAAAGATGAAACCTTTGATTTGCTCTATTGTTTTAGCGTTTTTGAGCACATCCCTTTTCTCAGCGATGGATTGAAAGAACTGGGTAGAGTTCTGAAGCAATCCGGGGTTTTGCTCATCGGGATGCCCATCGAGACCTTGATGAGCAAGGCGGGAAGAAAGGTACTGGGGGTCGGCGGTCACAGAAAGGGTGAGGTGGTAAATTCTCATAGAGACATGGGGCAGGCTTTGACCGATTATTTCACCATTGAAAAATTTAGAAAGGTACCAGGCAATATAATGCCTGACTTTGTTTCCCTTTATGTGCTGTTTTTGTGTCGCAAAAAGTAGTGTTCACAACATTGACGATATTACAAGGGGAGTGGAGCATGGAATTGCCTTTAGTGAGCGTTGGCATCCCTACCTATAATGAGGAACGCACTATAGAGAGGTGCCTGGAGAGCATCTTCTCCCAGGACTATCCCCAGGACAAGCTGGAAGTGATCATCATCGATGATGGCTCTTCAGATAGAACCCTGGAGATTTGTGCTCGCTATCCCGTCCGCATCATCTACCAAAATGGTTCAGAGGGAGCAATACAACGGCTTAAGGGGGCTAGCGGGGGCCCGGAGTCGGGTCGAAGGATAGGGGTGGAGATGGCTAATGGCGAATTTGTGGTGCTCTTCAGTGCTGACAATGAGCTGGCACAACGGGATTGGCTGTCTCAAATGGTAAAGCCGGTGCTGGAAGACCGGGAAATCGTAGGAGCACATGCTCCTGTTCTCGCTCCTAGAGAGGATTACGCAATTAATCGATACCTGGCCCTACTGCAAACGACGCCTTTGGAGTTCTACCTCATGTGGTGGCTGCGGCGACCCAAGGAGGTCATAGCTAAAGAGGGATATTCGCTGCAAGTATTCCAGGAGGATTCATTTTTGGCTATTGGAGGCAACGGCACCCTTTTCCGAAGGGACGCTGTTTTGAAGGTAGGCAATGTGCCTGCTAATGGGTCTGATATCGACCTTGTCTGCCGCCTGGTGAGGGATGGCTTCACCCAATATGCCTATGTCCCTGAAGCTAGGGTATATCACTATTATGTTCGAAGCTATTGGGGCTTTATCCGAAAGTTGCGAGCAAAGGTGAGGTGGTTTTTGAAATATTCCCGAGAGTATCCCTGGCTGCCGCGCCGAAGAGGGGAATTATTTGAAATGCTGAAATGGCTCCTTTTCTGCTCCACCTTCATCGGCCCTCTAATCCATGCCTTTCGCCTCAGGAAGAAAGGGGACCCGGCCTGGCTTTACCATCCCCTTGCCTGCTTTACCGCGGTGGTGGTCTATGGGGCTTATTTCCTGACATCCAAGGAGGGGCTCAGTTCAGTGCTGAGAATGGTTCTGTCTATGAGCAAAGGTTACAAAGGAGGATGAGAGCAGAGCTGTGAAATCTGGGATATATTGCAAATTACCTTTCAACCAGGGTGATCTGAAAGTTCGTGCTTGTGGAACGCTGGAAAAGAAATAGATTAGAGGCCAGCCAAAATGAGACGCCTTTTCTCAAGGGTGTTCGACATCTCAGACGGGCTGAATAGGAGCAATTTTATTCATCTGCTGGAATATGACCCTTCAGCAAGATTGCTCGATTTGGGCTGTGGCGCGGGTGAATTCACTGCTAGATGTGCCCTGACAATAGGTACAAAGAACGTGTATGGCGTTGAGCTCGATGATGAATGTATAGGCAAAGCCGAAAGCAGGGGAATCAAATGTATAAGGGCTGATTTGAATGAAAGGCTGCCCATAGATAGCAGTTGTTTCGATGTCATCATTTCGAATCAAGTGATAGAACATTTACTTAACTGCGATACTTTCATCGAGGAGATCCAGAGGATTTTGAAACCAGGTGGCTATGCAGTCATTTCCACCGAAAATATGTCTAGCTGGCACAACATCTTCGCTCTGGTGTTGGGATATCGCCCCTTTTCCCAGTTTTACAGCACTAAATTCTTCGGGAATCCACTATCCACTCATGATAAGGAAGAGGAATCTGAGCTTGGGACCCATATAAGGGTGTTCGCCTATAGACCGTTTAAGGATTTTTTTGAGCTTTATCGGTTTAAGGTGGAATCGCTATTAGGGGCGGGGTATTATCCCATGCCATCGAAGCCCCTGATGAGGCTAATGTCCAAGATGGACCCAAGGCATGCACATTTCATGACAATCAAGGTGAGAAAATGAATCCTCAGCGCAGCCCGGTTACCAATTTTCTCATCAGAGCGCTCCCCTTTTTGATAATCTCGACCGTCTCATTAATAGCCCTGCACCGTGTGCTGTTCACCCCGGGCCTGATATTGTATGGCGACTTCGTCTCCACCTTTGATGTCAAGCTGAGCTTGGTTAATTCTTATCCCCTATGGAATAGTTACGGTAGTTACCCGGTACCTGCTGATAATGCACTCTGGTTCTTCGGTCCCGCTGCTGCCATCGCCTCAGCCCTGCAAATCCCGGCAGAATGGTTTTACAAATTGCTTATCCTCGGCATCATGCTCCTCACCGGCTTATCGATGTATTATGCTGCCAATATCTTGATCAAACAGGTGGTCAAAGGCTGGTGGATTGCGTTTACCGGTGCTATCATTGCTGCCCTAGTTTACATGTTTAATCCCTGGGTGCTGCCTCACATAACTCATATTCCGCTGTGGGTAGGCTATGCCCTTTCTCCTTTGGTCTTAATCTGCTTTATGAAAGCATTGAAAAGTGGAAGGTTTATTTATGTCATCGCCACCGCTTTCCTATGGTCTGTTGCCTCTGTCGATCCCCGTTACATTGTTTTTTCCGGGATCCTGATATTAAGCTGGTTGGCATTTTCCCTTCTCGGCCAGTTCAAGGCAGGCGATAAATCAACTGCGCTAAGCTATATCAAGATAACAGCGCTAGTAGTAGCGCTTTACATACCATTCAACGCCTTTTGGATTCTCCCCCATGCAGCCACTGGGCAGATAACCCCTCTCTACCAAATATCAACTGAGGATATCATCGACATCAGCAGAAATAGCAGTTTAATCAATGTAATCAGATTTATGGGGTTCTGGGGGCCCTGGGGGACAGGGGCAAAATTCTATGAGCCTGCTTCCCAGTCACTATATTACCCCTGGCTAGCAAGTAGTTTTATCGTTCCGCTGTTCGCCTTCGCCTCCCTGATATTTAGGCCCAACAATAACGGTGGGTTGAAGTATGCTTCATACTTCTCGCTAATGTGTATCCCGCTCATATTCTTAGGCATGGGAACCCAGAGCCCCTTCCCCTCAGTTTACAACTGGTTGGTCTTCGATATCCCCTTTTTCTCCGAGAGACTTGGCTGGATATTTCGCGAACCCGACAAATGGGTAGGTTTATTAGCCCTGATGCTCTGTTTCTTAATCGCGTTGACCATTGCCGGGATATTTAGTAACGGATGGAAAATCTCAAACCCAGCTTCGGGGGCACTTCGGAGGGGACGAAAAAAACTGAGCTCAATATTGGTGAAAGGGACACTCATAGCAATGACATTGCTTTTCGTCTTGTCATTTGCCCTGTTTGTCGCCCCGGCGGATAGCCATTTCTTCGCTGGTTTTCTCGTTCCCCACAAGGTGCCACAGGAGTATTATGACACAAATGACTGGTTAGCGAGTCAAGATGGCGACTTTAAGGTAATGTACCTGCCTCAAATTCCAGGGCCTACTGAATGGGGCCCTCAAGACCTGAGTCGAATGTTTCTCCCTTGGTCGATCACTGCTAAGACGACCATCGTAGGCGATCCTTTTACTGCACCTTCTGTGGATTATTTCTATAACTACATCTATTACGACTCCTTGTTAGAAAACGAGACGGTCAATTTCGGTAAGTATCTCGCCCCCCTTAATAAGCGCTATCTAATAATCCACGATGATACCACTTGGTCTTGGGAAAAGGAAAAGGTGGATACTGCTATCGACAAACTTAAGAATCAAAATGACCTGTCATTCTTGGGGCAGAACGGCTTTGTCTATATATTTGAGAATGAAAATTATGCACCATATATCTTTGTACCCTCCCAGAACTTCCTCGTTTCCGGTGGTGTAGACATGATGACTCCACTTAATGCCATCGAGGCATTCGATCCCAATACCACCGGGCTACTTTACTTGGACCACGCATTCTCCGACGGCTATCCCAACGCTGATGGGGTAGTTCTCAGCCGAATAAACGGTATGAATGATGTTGCCCTGTCTCAAGTAGCTGACCGGTATCTCATAGTCCCGTTTGGATACACAGATCGTTTTCTCCCCAGCTATGTTTGGTCTAAGGTACGCCTGGTTAATTGGCATTGGTTTTGGGGAAGACAGCCTATTGCATCTGAGTCCTGGGACCTTGAATACGGAAAAGGGTTTGTAACCAATGTTGACCTTAGACCCACTACAGAACCGGTTCCCCCCCGCCACATAGAGACAGGCGACGCTGGAGAGTGGCGTACGGTGACTTCCAGCCCAAACGACCACGTCAATATAAGCTCAGACGGTGAAAGTTTGATCCTAGATTACACCTTCGACAATGAAGACTCGCTTTGCATCTATGCCATGACTGAATTTGAGAAAGAAAACTGGGAGTCTTACGATACTCGCTCCATGTGGGTCTATGGCGATGGCAGTGGGAATCGGCTCGGTTTGTGGTATCGGCAGACGCATCCCGATGGCACCACCAAGTGGTATGGCACAGGAGAATGCATCCTAGATTGGGTGGGGTGGAAGGAAGTCTCTGACACCATCCCTGAGGTGCTAAGGGTCAGGGCCAGTGGTTTTCAGATAGCCCTGTCCTGGGACATAAACAAGTCTCAAGCTGGCCTGGGCTCACATAGAATTATGGTTAAGGATATAGTTTTGAAAGATGAAAGGGATGTCGGGTCATCGTCCCGGCGCAGGCTTGACATCCCGGTGGAGATCGAAGAGAGCGGCCCATATCGGTTATACGCTCGGGTGCTGGAGAGCGCTTACGGTGGGGAACTCTCGATATTGCTGGAAGGGCAAAAGATAGCCAGCGTGAACACCAAGGCGAGGGAAAGCAATTTTGTCTGGAAGGACCTGGGCGTAGGTATTTTGAACAAGGGCACCGTTCACCTAACCCTGGAAAATTCCCTAGGCCTTAACGCGGTCAATGTCTTGGCACTCATTCCCGAGGACGTGGCACAGGGGTATTTTGATAGCGCGTATCAATTTCTGGAGGGGAAAAGAACCATCCACATCTGGGAAGGTAAGCTTGTCGCTCCTCGAATAATAGAAACGGGCGAGATTGCAGGGCAAGTATCTCCTCGCTCGATAGCGACAGGCGGCATTGGGTCCTGGCAAACAACGCACAACACTGAGAATGAGGACATCAATATAAGCTCAGACGGTCAGAGCCTGGTGATAGATTACTCCTTCGCCAATGAAAGCTCGCTTTCTGCCTATGCCCGAGCTGAATTTGAGCCAGAGGATTGGACAAATTACAACACTCTCTCTCTTTCGGTCTATGGCGATGGCAGTGGGAATTACCTCAATTTCTGGTATTACCAGGTGAACCCTGATGGTTCCCGCACGTGGAAGGCCATTGGATACCGCACTTTGAATTGGACGGGATGGAAGGAACTCTCCTTCAGCTTGCCTCAACTGCCCAGAGACAAGGTCGAGCATTTTATGATAGCCCTGTCCTGGGACATAAATAAATCTCAAGCTGGCCTCGGCTCTCATCAGATCAAGGTTAAGGATATCGTAATTTCACTCTGGCCTCCAGAGGCGGCAACCACCAGCATCGATATATTGAAAGACTCCCACTATAGAATTGGGGTTCTGGCTCCGATGGGTCCGGCCTCGCAGCCGATAACATTAAGAGTAAATGACCAAGAGGTTGAGATAGACCTAGCCAGTGATGAGGAAGGGCTGAAATGGGCCTATTCGGAGCCGATATTCCTTTACACAGGGGAGCATGAGCTGGAGGTATACAAGGGTGATGCGGCGATCGACAGGCTCATAATTTTCTCCACCAACAGCGAAGAGACACTGGACGATATTTTCCAGGCAGGCAACAGCCCGGCCACCGTCGCCTCCTGGGAGGAAATAAGTGCAACAAAATATGTTGTCCATGTCGATGCTCAGAGCCCGTTTATGCTGGCCTTTGCTGAGGCCCATAACTCCCACTGGGTGGCAAAGGTAAACGGGAAGGAATACAAAAGCCAGCCGCTTTACGCAGTGATAAATGGGTTCTGGATAGATGAGACCGGGGAGCTGGAGATAACCATAGAGTACAAACCCCAGCGGTGGTTCGACTATGGGGCTATCATCTCGATGGTTTCATTGCTCGGCGCATTTGCTTTTGTGGTATGGGATTGGAGGTTGAAGAGGGATCAAAGAATGCGATCTAGGTTCCGGAGGTGGTTCAGCTACGGCGCTACCAACACTGTGGCCATCATGCGCGGCGCATCGGCTCTTGTAGCAAGGTATTGGAGGCGGAGGAAAGGTGAAGGTATGTAGTCCTGGGGGTGCGATATGTCTGTTATAGGGGTGATAGTCTTGGCCGCCTTCGCCATATGTACCATCCTTTTTGCCCTCCTGCGACTCGATTCGAGGATAATCGCAGGCTCAGTCCTGGTCCTGCTGGTTGTCACGGTGATAGCCGTCGCCATGGGGTGGGAGGATGTGGCACAGGGAGTGGTACTGTATGCCTATGGCTTACTGATCTCGGCAGTGGTTGTCCTGACAGTCGAATATCTCAGGGGGGAGCCAGAAAAGCGCGTAGAGGGGAGACGCGAGCAGACTCAAGGGGAGCCCGATCATAAATAAAGGAGGTAGAAACAATGAAGGTTTTGATAACAGGAGGCTGTGGGTTTATAGGTTCTCACGTCTGTGAATATTACATCGAAAAGGGGGCTGACGTTATCGCCTATGACAATATGACGAAACATGAACTTACGCGCACAGGTTATGCCGCAGATGCTGCCCGGGATTATAATTGGCAGTTCTTAAAGAAATTGGGAGTTACCCTGATTAATGGGGATGTGCGCGATTTCGATGCGCTGGTCAAAGCTGCCAAGGGTTGTGATTTCATAATTCATACCGCAGCCCAGCCAGCTATGACCATCAGCATGGAATCGCCGGGTCTTGATTTCTCAACCAATGTTCTGGGCGGCTTTAATGTCTTGGAGGCGGCAAGAAAGTTGGAAATACCTGTGGTTAACTGTGCCACCATTCATGTCTATGGAAATAGAATCAATGAGACCCTTGGCGAGGAAGATACCAGATATACCCGTAGCCCGGTAGCGATTGATGAAAATCATCCCACGGTAGAAGGGACACTTACCCCATTACATGCCTCCAAGAGGGCTGTTGACCTCTATGTGCAAGCTTATATAGACACTTATGGGCTACAAGCGGCGAGCTTCCGTCTCACGGGTCTCTATGGAACCCGCCAATTTGGTGGGGAAGACCACGGTTGGGTTGCTAATTTCGTTATTCGGGCTATCGCAGGGTTGCCGATCACGATTTACGGCACAGGGAAGCAGTTGAGGGATATTTTATATGCCTCTGACGTTGCCCGAGCATTTGACGCCTTCTATAAAACAAGGAAGCCAGGCATCTACAACATCGGGGGAGGAGTAGAGCATGCTATTTCCCTTTTGGAATGCATTGAGCTGATAAGGGAGATAACAGGGCAGGAGCTGGTAGTCAAACATGGTCCCCCTCGGTTGGGAGACCTGCTCTACTTTGTCTGTGATATCGCCAAAGCGAAGCGGGAATTGGGATGGGAGCCCAAAGTCTCGAATAGGGAAGGCGTATCCCGCTTAATCGAATGGGTGAAAGAGAATGAGGCCATTTTCCGCAGAGCCTCAACTTCGGCGTCTGTGGGGTAGGAGAATTAAGCATGAACCGGATCAGGCTCGGGATCATCCCAGCGGCAGGAAAGGCGACAAGGATGGGCTATCTGGGCCAGATTCTGCCCAAATGCCTCTTCCCTGTCTATGACAAGCCAATCATTCATCATGTTCTGGAGACCATGAGGACGGTTGGCGTGGAACAGGTCTATGTGATTGTAAATTATCACAAGGACAAAATAATGGAGTACCTGGGGCAGTTGGAGCACGAAATCGGCGTCGGCATAGAATTTGTAATTCAACCAAGGCTTTCAGGGATAGCCGACGCCATAATGCTGACCAGCAAGTTCATCGAAGAACCGTTCATGGTGATACTGGGAGACGACTGCACCATGACCCGATCCCTGGCCAGCATCACTCGCTCTTTCTTTGAGCATGATGCTGTCGTTGTTGAGGGGGTGGTTAGGGAGGATAACATAGACATACTAAGGTCCACCTGCTGCCTGAGGTTGGACAAGGATAAGCGGATCGTGAACATCGAGGAGAAGCCCCAGGAGCCGCTCTCAAATTTGAGGGGGTGCGGCATTTATGCTTTCCACAGCGACATCTTCAAATATATCGAGAAGACCCCGCCCTCACTGCTGAGAAAAGAATCCGAGATTACAGAGGCTATCGCCCTGGTGGCCAAGGATGGGAAGGCCTACGGCGAGTTTATCAACGGGGTAAACATCAACATCAATTCCTATGAAGACCTCCTCCAGGCCTCCCTGCTGGCGAAGAAATTCAGGCTCGGTGTTGTTGAAGACCTGACAGTGAAGGTGGGGTAGGGTGAAAATCTGCTATGCCACAGATCATCTGCCGGGTTATCATCGCATCTGGGGTGGCGCGGAGCAGGCGTGCTACAGACTGGCTAAACTTTTGACCAGGAATGGTCATGAGCTGGCTGTGCTGTCAACAAAGCCACTAAAGAAGCCTGAAGAGGACTTCGATTTCTTCCAGATACCGGTGTTTGAAGACCTTCTCCCCCAAAGGGCACGTTACCTCATAAGACAGATAAAGACCGCCTTTATCCCCTACGACCCCATCTCCCATATCTTCTGCCACCGGCTTCTGAAGCGGATTAAGCCCGATGTTCTGCACCTGCATAACTTCTATTCCCTATCTCTGGCGCTAGTTTGGAGCGCCCACAGGTTGGGGATCCCGATGGTATGCTCTATCTATGATTATGGGGCTATCTGCCCCATGGGGCATTTGTGGCTGCTGAAGGATTACGCCACCTATGAAGGAACCCCTTGCCGAAAATTCCACGGCCCTCACTGCTTCGATTGTCTCAGTTCATACCGCAAACCGGGGCCTTTTCTCAGGTTCCTCCTCTTCCCTCTCTTATCTTTGAGAAAAAGGGTCTATGACTTCTTCCTTAGGAGGATTGATTGTTTTGCTGTTTTATCGCCATCCAACGCCACGGTTCTAATGGAGTATGGCATTGAAGAGGAGAAGACCTTCGTTATCCCGATACCGCTATCAGATAAGATCGAGGCTCAGCCTGTCGAACAGGACTCCATCCTTTATGTGGGGTGGATTCAGCCAAGGAAGGGGCCGCACATTGTTGTCGAGGCCATGCCTCAGATATTGAACCGGATACCCAATGCTAAGCTATATCTCATCGGGGAGCAAAGGTCAAACAAAGAGTACCAAAGAAGGATGGCAGCCTTGCTAAACCGGCAGGGGTTAGAGGGGCATGTCTTCCTCCTTGGGCGTAGACCCTATCACGAGGTGAGGGATTTTATGCAAAAAGCTAACGTGGTGGTGATACCAGAACAATGGGAAACCATTCCCCCCAATGCGCTAACCGAGAGTCTGGTTTTGGGCAAGGCATTGGTGGCATCGAGAATAGGGGGCGTCCTCGATTTCATCAGGGACGGCGAGAATGGTCTCATGGCTGGCGCCAGTGAGCCAGCCGATTTCGCCGAAAAAATAGTTTCCATATTGGAAGATGAGGCTTTGATGGAGAGATTATGTAAAGGGGCGGCGGCGACAGGGCACGACCTCTTTTCTGAAGATAGTGTTTATCGCCGATTATTGAATCTTTATCACTCGGTTCAAGGGGCCAAGAATCCGGCACACATGTAGAGAGAGGACATGGAAAGGGTGAGATGGGGCTGGGTCCCGTATTTAGTTTATTCCTTGCTTTCCCTTTCTATTCTAGGGACTCTGCTTTCGCCGGGCTACATCTTAACCCTGGATATGGTCTTCACCCCGCATTTTGACTCCTCCTCTTTTCTCTATGGGCTGGACGAGTGGTGGCCATCAGCCTCAGCTCCTTTCTTTCTCCTGCTGCAGTTCGGGAGCAAGATTGTTCCTGCCTGGGTGATCGAAAAAGCTATCCTATTTTTGGTTTTCTTCCTCGCCGGGCTGGGGGCGCACCGGCTTTTCCCCTATAGAGGGGTGGGGGCATACTTCGCTGGTCTGCTGTATATGATAAATCCCTTTACCTACGCTCGCTTCCTGGCAGGACACTGGGGGATGCTCACAGCTTACGCCATGTTCCCCTTTGCCATTAAGGCATTTATCGAGTTGCTGGAGAGGCGAGAGAGGAAGGATGCGATAAGAGTGGCGCTGTTTTCAACACTGGTGGGACTCATCCAGGTTCATGCGTTCTTCATGCTTTTCTTCGCCTTTGGCATCATCTTTGTGGTCAGGGCGATAGCCAAGCGCAGGGAGCCAGCAGTGCTCCACCACGCCTCTAAATACATGGGGATAAGCGCAGCAATATTCCTCGCTCTCAACCTTTACTGGCTGGTTCCCTATCTCACTGCCAGCGGGACGGTGATGGGAGAGATCGGCCAAGAAGACCTTCTTTTCTTTGCCCCCAAGGCTACTTCCGATTTTGGGGTGGGCTTCGATGTCGCCTCCATGCACGGGTTCTGGAGAGAAGGCTATCTATATACCAAAGACATCCTGTCTTTTTGGTGGCTGATCTTCGTCGTTATGCTCTTTCTTGCAACTTATGGATTTTTGGTCAAATATCGGCATCAGAGATTGGGGTGGGTGGTGGTGTCCTTTGCTGTGCTGGGGGTGGTTAGCTACCTTCTGGCACTGGGAGCAGCGAGCAATCTCACCCGTCCTCCCTTTGAGTGGGCTTACCAGCATGTACCATTATTTCGTGGATTCAGAGATTCGCAGAAATTTGTCGCTTTACTCTGTCTCGCCTATGCTTTCCTAGGTGGCTTGGGGGTGAGGGAGATCATCAAGCCTTTAAGGCGACTTAAACGGAAACTGCCCGTGGCAGGGATGATGACGCTGGCGATTATGCTGCTCTTGAGCCCGATCGCCTACTCCTTCTCCATCTTCGGCTTTCAGGGGCAGCTGGGAACCACAGATTATCCCCAGGAGTGGTATGAGGTGAATGAATACCTGAATCAGGACGATGAAGATTTTCAGGTTTTATTTTTGCCCTGGCATCTCTATATGGACTTTAGCTGGCTACCGAACAGGGATAAGAGGCTGGGGAACCCGGCATGGCAATTCTTTGATAAGCCAGTTATCGCAGGCGATAATATCGAGATTACCGATGTCTATTCTCAGAGTACATATCCCATGAGCGCATATGTGGAGTTTGTGCTGGCCAACAGAGACGATATAGAAAACCTGGGCGAGCTACTGGCCCCGCTCAATGTGAAGTACATCATTCTGGCACATGAGGTGGACTATGAGGCCTATAATTCCCTCTATCAGCAGGCAGATTTAGCTGTGGAACTGGAAAGACAGGGCATAACTTTGTTCAAGAACCTCCACCCCAGGGCTAAGATCTATGGTGTTAATAGCATTGTTCATATCGACAACCTGGAGCAGTACCTGGAGCTGAGCAAAACTCAGGACGTGATGGAACATATTTACCTGCTGGGGAGTGGCAGTAGTAGCGGTGAGGCTTCCGCAATGGAAGTCGTGGGGTTTGAAAAGGAGAGCGCGGTCAAATACCATGTTCAGGGCAGTGAGAGCGAATACCTGGTGTTCACTGTCTCCCATAGAGCGAGCACTGAGCACTGGGAGTATGAGGGCCAGCAGGCGATGAAGAACCTGGGATTCATGCCCGCCTTTGAGTCCGAGAGCGATGGTGGTGAGCTGGTGTACACTAGGTTTTACCTTGTCCATCTCACGTGCTACATTATCTCTCTGGTAACCCTGGCAGCGGTGGCAGGGGTCTATTTCTTGCCCAAGACTAAAAGACAATGAGGCTTCAAATGTCTGCGCCATCACGCCTTCATGAGTTGCTTTAACTGAGCAACTGCTAGGGGTAACACCTCTCCTATGCTTTCCTCAAAAAAACGCAGATGAGTGACTCGGTCGAACGGGGTTTCACCCTGGTTGATGATTACCAGCCGAGCTCCGGACTGGAGGGCCACCCGGGGCATGTCAGCAGCGGGGGTGACAACAAGGCTGGAGCCAACAACCACGAACAGGTCGCATTTTTGTGAGTGCCAAAAAGAAGCGTCCAAGTCCTTCCGCGGCAAGGACTCGCCGAAGTCAACCACGCTGGAAACCAGCTTGCCGCCGCAGGAACAAGTATCCAGGCCAGTGGACTTGTCTACCTTCGCCTCGCAGCGAGTGCACCGCAGCATGTCGATGTTGCCGTGCAGTTCGGCCAGCAAATCGGGGCGGATCCCTGATTTCAGATGGAGGTTGTCCACATTTTGTGAGATAAGGAAGCTCAGCTTGCCTAGTTCTTGTAGCTCAACAATAGCCATGTGCCCCACATTAGGCTCGACTGAGGTCCAGTCTCGCATTGGAGTGGGAAGCCCTTTTTCCTTCCGTGTCCAAATGCCGTCCGGTCCCCGGAAGTCAGGGAGACCTGATTCCGTGCTGATGCCAGCACCGGTGAACACCACCATGTGTTTTGCCTCAAACATCCACTGAGCCAGGGTCTTAATCCGTTGGTCAAAGTCCGCCGATGCCATGCTTCCTCCTAAGGAAAGGGGATTTGAACTCCCTCGTGGCCTCCATTTTACGCCAGTGGCTATCAAGTGGCAACATACCACGCAGCGAGGGCAGTGGCAGATTAGGGCTGTTGACTAACAGGCTGCTTTTCGGGAATAATATCCCTGGCATCAACAAAGGAGGTTCCAGTGAAGAGATGGTCATCGATAGCAGCAATTGCGGTCCTGTGTTTGGCGCTGGTCCTTGGTGCTGCTTGTGGTGGAGGGGAGGAGGAAGTAAAGAAGGTGAAGTTTGGCTTTGCTGCGCCGTGGGTGGGTATACTTGGAGCCTTTGTTGGCCTTCCGGCAATGCAAGGGATTGAGTTAGCCTCTGAGATGATCGGCGAGTTTACCGTGGCTGGGGAGAGCTACCGCTGGAATGTTATTTGCCTGGATAACGGGTACACCATCGGCGGCGGGATGGCGTCAGCTAACAGATTCATCTTTGAGGATAGGGTAAAATTTATGCACCAGACTGGTGCCGATGCCGCACTGGCTGCCCAGCCTATATGCGAGGAGAAAGGGGTGCTGCTTTCCATATCGGGCGCTGGCATGGAGGCCTTTGACCCAGATAAGCGACACACTTTCCAGTTCTCCCCAACCTATATGGTGCACACGCCGGTACTTTTCCAGTGGCTGACCACAGCCCACCCGGAGGTGAAAACTGTGGCTATAGCCGTGGGGGATGACAGGACCGGCCAGGAGATTAGAGGTGCCGCTGTCATCGCGGCTGAGTATTTCGATCTCGAAGTGGTATATAAAGACCTCCACCCCGCGGATACGACGGAGTTTTCCCACCTGGCACACAAGCTGGTGAGAGAGGAGCCAGACCTGTTTATAGGCAATCCTCTGATATTGAAAGCTATGAGGGAAATAGGCTGGGATGGCCTTGCTGCCTTTCACGGGTGGAGCAGAGTAACGGCCGCGCAAGCAGGGTGGGACAATGTCCAGGGCTTGCTGGTCTATCAACCGAACCCGTTCGGAGAAGAGCTGCCGCAGGAGGTGAAGGACTTCGCCGCTGAGTACCAGGCACGGTATGAGGGCCAGGAGTTCACCATGAGCTCATACTACTCCGCGACCATACTCTATGTCATGACCGAAGCTCTGAAGAAGGCTGGCACCGTGGATGATGTGGACAAGATCATGGATGTCCTTGAGACCGAGATCTTTGACACCTGGATTGGGCCCCTAAGATTCGGGGGCCAGGGGCTTATTGACACTGACCATCTGTTAATGTGGCCTGCCCCGATCGCCGAGATCAGTGATCATGACTATCATGTAATATTTGATGAGATGTCGGCAGATGAAGCAGAGGCATTAGCAGTGGAGGTCTATAAGTAGCGGGGGCTTGCTTAAAGAATAACCCCTTAACGGAGTTCAACCCCTAAATTTCCTTTCCCATTCTACTATGCCGCCCACAGGCATCTCCAGCAGAGGGACGTGCCAGACCATCGCACCTGCGAGTCTCAAGGGCCAGGTGGCTGCGGCTATCGCCTCGTTGCTCTCCGCTTCACCGATGGTGATAGTTACCCCCATGTTCAGTGGAATGCCAGGAAAGGGGATTCCCTGACAGAAGTAGCTAGCCAAGGTCTCTGTCCCTGGAGGGGGGTTGGCCGACAGCTTGTCGGAAATCTGCGCCAACTCCGCTCCCTTAGCCACATCAAAGAGGGTCACAATCATAAACTTCATCTCACACCTCCCTTGTCAGTGATGCCCAAAAGCGTAAATACAATGAACTTCCTGGCTTTCACTTACCGCCTCCTTTCGTCGCCGCACCCATGCCAGCGTATATGAACTTGGGCCCCAGATGGCTAAGCCCGTCGTTAGCGAGGCCCGCGCCGTCCAGGGCCCCAATACGACCTCTTGTCTCTTTCCACCCCCTTGGCCGAGAGATTGGCAAAAGCCTAGCCAAGCACTTGGTGTCTGTCCTTGATTTGCATTGGGGCGAGGCTCACAACCTCGCACGGAGGTCCCTCTGTTGAGGGAACGCTTTAGAATGGTAGGTTACAACTATTTCGGGAAAGGTTGCAATCGACTTTCTTGCGGGAGTAGACTACATCAGAGTTCTCGGATTGTCAACATGAAGCCATAATGTGGTAGTGTGGCAATAGATAGGTTAAAAAAGCCAATCAAGTTTGCATCTTCATCTGTTTACAAGAAGGGCTTAGGCAATATACCTAAGCCCTTACCACGTAGCTTAGAGCCACTGGAGGCAAGCTCTAAACTATGTTTACCGCCTTTCAAGTGCTCCAGTGTGGCATAAATTATGGAACGTTAGCACATGTTTGTGGTTTTGTCAAGGGGGTATTCTTGTTACGTTGATTTCGGTGTGCCTAATGGGGGAAAGGAAAGGAGACAACGAT
>DAOUOW010000008.1 GCA_030626475.1 Chloroflexota bacterium
AATGGAGGAGTGGAAGGCCAGCTCCGGAGGTCTTGCCGCCGATCTGCCGCTGGCTGTCTTGGTAGATGGCGGCAGTGCCAGCGGTAGCGAGGTGCTTGCCGGGGCGCTTCAGGACCACGGGCGCGCCCCACTTATCGGCACCACTACCTATGGCAAGGGGAGCGTCCAGCTCATCCATGAGCTCAGCGATGGCTCCGCTCTATATGTGACCTGGGCCCGCTGGCTCACTCCCAATGGTCACCTTATAGAAGGACATGGGCTGACCCCAGATTTTGAGGTGCCGATAACGGAGGAAGACATAGCCCAGGGCATCGATCCTCAGCTTGAGCGCGCCATCGATTACCTCGAGACCGGAGCATGAACCTGCACCTCGATTGTGATAGAATAAGTTATGGCTGTAAAGATAATTAGCCTCAACCGCAAAGCCTACCATGACTATGATGTCCATGAGAGTGTTGAGGCGGGCATCGTTCTTACTGGCACCGAGATTAAGTCCATTCGTGGCGGCAAGGCAAATCTTCGCGATGCCTATGCCCATCCCCAGGGGGGAGAGCTGTGGCTTTTCAATGCTCATATCGCTCGCTACGAGGAGGGCAGTCGCTATAATCACGAACCAACTCGCCCGAGGAAGCTCTTGCTTCATCGAAGGCAGATCGATGAGCTTGCGGGGCAGGTGATGCAGAAGGGCTTTACCCTGGTGCCGTTAAAGTTGTACCTTAAAAATGGAATCGCCAAGGTGGAACTAGGCTTGGCCAAGGGAAGAAAGCTTCATGATAAACGTGAATCCATAGCGCGTCGCGAGGCGGAGCGGGAGATGGAACGCGCCATGAAGCTGGCGAAAAGGGGCTGAAAAGGGAGAGTGCTCGATATTTGGTATCCTCGATGACACCGAGTAAATTCCCTTCGTAAACAGCGAAAAATGGGGACGAGTGGTTTCGACAGGGGAAGAATGCCCCGGAATTGCAGGCCGAGGTGCCACTGATCTCGTAAAACAAGTGGCGAAAAATAAACGACAACCACGTCTACGCTAGCTAAGCTGGACACATCCCCCCCGCCTCCCTCGATGGGTGGGGGTGGATGACGAGCAGTCGGGGTGCGGCAATCCTGAGGTCGATAAGGGTTGCCAAAGAAACTATCGACTGGCTCAGCCGTACTCCGTCGGCAGAGGACGGTTGGGTGAGAGCAAAGAGCTGACTAAGCCTGTAGCATATTCTGGGCTAGCCTCCTCTGGACGGGGAGTTCGACTCTCCCCCGTCTCCACCAGAAAACTTAGAGGCGCTAGCTTTACATAGCTAGCGCTTTTTCTGTTTGGATGAGGTTTTGGTGCTGATGTAGATCGACTTCAAAGCGGTCTCTCGTTCCGTTTGGGGCACATAACAGCGACTGTACGGAAAGCTCGTTGCACTTCGCTTTCCCAAATTGGCTTCGCCAACTTCGTATAGTCACATATGTTATATTCAATAAACCTGGAGTCCTATAGAATTAGAAGGGGCAGTTTTCCGTCTATCACAGAACTATTCTTTTAGGCCAGGGCTCTTGCTTCGAGGTTCCCCACAACTTGCTAATGTAATCTATTGAAAATAGATCCTCCAAGGCATGTAGCCAATATGCTCCCCTATCTGTAAGAACTATTCGATCTCCATCATCTTTTAAGAATCCAAGGAAAGACATTGGTTTTATGTATTTCCCGTAGACCTCATCAAACTCTTTTCCAAATCTTTTCTTGAAATCACTTCTCTTAAACTGTGTCTCATAGATTCTCCAATAAAACCAGCCTGCCATTTGCATATTTTCTGAGAGCTCAAGGGATAGAGCGATTGGCATCCTTCCATTTTCAAGAGCCTTGATATATTCGGCAACATTGAAGGTGTTGAGGTAGAAAATGTCCTTCAGATAAGAGGCTCCGCTTGCACCAAGACCAACGTAAAGAGGCACTGTCACAGAACAATACTTTGGAACTCCCTGTCTAGTGAATGCCCAGACAGATGTTCTTTCAAAGCCAGCACTATAAAATATATCCTCTAGAATGCCAAGCATCTTTCTTCTCTTAAATATACTGGAGATTTTGTAGTTGTTTACATCACCAGCCCCTCCCATTTTGGTGTATGGAAATCTAAAAAGAGGGTAAGCTGCAACTTGGTCTACACCCATTTCAACCAAGGCTTGGCCTGCTTGCTCTACTTCGCTATAAGTCTGGTTTGGTAATGCAAAAATGAAGTCCACATTAACGCATTCGAAGTTCTTACTAACAGCCCGTTCGACTGCTGCCTTTACTTCTTCTGTAGTATATGGCCTGTTTAAGGTCTTTAGATGCCTGTCTTGCAGAGCCTCCAATCCCATGCTCAGATGCTTTACGCCCATGGAGGTAATGGTATTGAGATTGTCTAATGTCAAATGATTGGGATGGCTTTCCATGTGGATACCACACTGCATATTAAAGGTCTTGAAGATATACTCCAAACTCTCCTCAATGCCACTAGAAAGCATTGTTGTAGGAGTTCCACCACCAATATAAAAGGAAGTAACAGGCCTATCACCAACCACCTCAGAATAGAAGTCAATCTCTCTTTTAACAGCGTTTGTGTATCTCTTTGCTACATCAGGATTATAAATCTCTTTGTTATAAGGGCAGTAAGGACATATTTGCTCACAAAAAGGGATGTGAAGATAAAGCCCGAATTCATCAATGTCTTGGAATTTTCTCCCCAGATCCTCAAGTGAAGGAATTTTATCTTCAAGTGCAAGATCTTTCTCTTTAGTTAATAATCTCCTAAGCTTTGTTCTTAAAAAATCTTCAATCATACCAAATACACCCTGAACTCTCTTGAGATTGGATATTAAACCGGGATTTCCCATTTCAACTAATGTGGCTATTCTAAGCAGCTGGTTGCCGGGTGTCAATGCCTCTAACAAGCCCGAGAAACTGGTTCCCATATCACACCCGGCTTGTCATTGGTTGGAATCCGCCCCCGCTACCAAGACGATTAAGGGAAGCATCTCTGCTTCCCTTCGTATGTGTAGAGGGCATAATACTGCTACCAGTCAGGTGGCTAGCATAGGATAGCGACGGCCGACAGTGCTAAGAGCCCGGGCTTCTGAAGACTGCTTTCAAAACCTACGGCGAGGGCTCGCCTCTCGCACAAACTTCTGCGGATTATTTCGGTACGATGGAGTTCGGCCCTCCCCCGTCTCCACCAAAGGAATAATAGGGGTTCCACGAAATCAGTTGGGGCCCCTTTTGAATATTGACTTGGTTTTGGCTGCGTGATAAAATACACAACGGAAGTCCTGAGCAACGCATATCATTAAATTATTGCTGTAACATGAAAAGCGAGATTGGTTTGCCTCTACCCGGCACACGAAAGCATACCTCGGGGAGAGGTTTTTTATGTTAACATGTTAACCAAGAAGGAGGCTCTGTGGCGAAGACAGCGGTTAAGCTATTTAAAGACCCAATAAACGCAGAAAAAGCAGCAGCGGAGCTTGAGGCAAAGGGATTCAAGGCGGATGAGATTGGTATTCTGGTACATGACAAGAAGAAAGCAGCGAAATTCACCAGCTCCAAGACAGCGGAAATAACGCTGCCAGAGGCAGGTTCTGCCGTGGCACTGGGTGCTGCGGCCACCGCCCTAGCCAAAGCCAGTGCCAGCAGTGAAGAGGCTATGGCGACATTAACCGATCTGTTAGGCCTTCCTGAGGAAACGGTTAGATATTATGATTTTGGCCTCGCTGCGGGCGGTGTCCTCATCAGCGTTCATACTGATGAGGCACGTCTGTCCCAGGCTCAGGAGATTCTGAGATCGGCCGATGTGTTGGTTGCTGCGGCCAAGGGTGAGATGTGGGGCTCAAGCCCCGGATTTGCCTCCGCCGGTCGAATGGCAGAGACGGACCCCATTGACGCTAAGATGACCGGCGATTTTCGAAGATACTAATCCGTTTTTATTAGTTAGGAGGAATATAGGATGTCTCGCTTTATTGCTACATCGGCAATCAGGGGTGCTCAGGGTGTTGTTAAGCAAGCGGAAGATATGCTTAAGGATGCTCTGGAGAAGCTGGGGCCTGATGTGCCCATCGCTCTTGTCGATAAAGAGGGGGTGGGCACAACCTATTATCTCCCCGTAATCTATGGCTATTCAGGGCATAAGGTGGAGAAGCTGGGCGACATGACAACGCCCCTGGAGCATGCAAAGAGCCTGCTGCCCCCGGTCCCCAGCGAGAACCTTTGGCTCCCCTACCTTGGTGAGACCATGGACGCTGGCGTGGCCACCCTATTCGCCGAGGAGATCATCGAGGGAATTCGCTTTGCCAAGGGGGAGCAACCAGAGGTGCGCAATGGGTATAAGTTCAACGGCCCCATAAGCGACGTCCAGACGCGCTCCTGGGGAATTCAGATGGTTGATGGCAGCATGCCTGGTTTTGCCGCTGTCATCGGTGCAGCAAAGAGTAATGAGGTAGCGGTCAAGATAGTGCGTGAGCTTCAGTCCAAGGGGCAGCTTGTCTTTCTATCCAGCACATCCAACGGTCGTTCCATCGTGGATCAGCTACTGGAGGAGGGCGTAGAGTTAGGCTACCAAACCTTCACTGTTCCCTTTGGCACGGATACTATCTCTGTGGTCTATGCTGCTGGCTATGCCACCCGCGCTGCCTTTAGCTTTGGCAATATCGCGCCCGGCAACTGGCGTGAAATACTACTCTATAACAAGTTTCGCTGTTTCGCCTTCGCCCTGTGCCTCGGGCCCATGGATGACCTTAAGTGGGCCACCGGTGCCGGGGCCATCACCTATGGCTTCCCCGCCATCTGCGATACCGTGGTGCCCCATATCCTGCCTACGGGTATCACTAAATATGAGCATGTGGTCAGCATGCCCTTCGATGACATCCCAGGAAGGGATGATATGGAGCGGGCGGAGAGGCTGGTGCAGCGCTGCATCGAGGTGAGAGGGATCAAGATCAAGATCCCTAAGGTTGACATTCCCGTTGCCTTTGGCCCCGCCTTTGAGGGCGAGGTGGTTCGCCGTGAGAACCTCCGTGCTGAGGCTGGGGGCAAGGGCGGCACTTGCTTTGAATGGCTGACGATGAAGGATATGGATGAGGTTGAGGATGGCAAGATCACCGTTGTCGGGCCAGAGTTCGACAGCTTTGAGGAGGGGGCAAAAGTCCCCCTGGGCATCGTGGTGGATGTAACAGGTCGCAAGATGCAGAAGGACTTCGAGCCTGTTCTGGAGCGCCAGATCCACCACTTCATGAACGGCGCTGAGGGCGTCCAGCATATAGCGCAGAGGGACATTGCCTGGCTCCGCTTCAGTAAATCGGCAGTGGATAAGGGCTTCAGCCTGAGACACCTTGGCGTCATCCTGCATACTAACTTTCACAACGATTTCGGTGCCATCGTGGACAAGGTGCAGATTACCCTCTACACCGAGCTCGATAAGGTTGAAGAACTGAGGAAGCAGGCTCGCGTCGTCTATCGTGAAAGGGACGCCCGAATAGCAGGTATGACCGATGAAGCGGTGGACACCTACTATAGCTGCACCCTTTGCCAGTCCTTCGCCCCCAATCACGTGTGCGTGATAAATCCCGAGCGCACCGGACTTTGTGGCGCCTATAGCTGGCTTGACTGCCGTGCCGCCTTCGAGATCAGCCCCACCGGTCCCAACCAGCCCGTTCCTAAGGGAAAATGTATCGACCCGGTGCTGGGAGAATGGGAAGGGGTAAACAGTTTCGTCTATGAGCATTCCAACAGGAATATAGAGCGTTTCACCATCTACTCCCTCATGGATTCCCCGATGACCACCTGCGGTTGCTGTGAGTGTGTGATGGCGATCATCCCTGAGGCCAATGGGGTGATGATCGTGAACCGAGATGACTACAGCATGACCCCCTGTGGCATGACCTTCACCACCCTGATGGGCACTGTAGGTGGTGGTCTGCAGACGCCGGGGATGATGGGGCACGCCAAGCTCTTTATCACCAGCAAGAAGTTTATCCCCGTGGAGGGGGGTATCAAGCGGGTGGTCTGGCTTTCGAAGAATGTCAAGGAAGAGTTCGCCGAAGAGCTCAAGGAGGTCTGTGAGCGCGAGGGTGTTCCTGACCTCATGGATAAGATCGCTGATGGCACTGTAGCAACCACTGTTGAGGAGTTGCTCCCCTTCTTGGAAGAAAAGGGGCATCCGGCTCTCACTATGGAGCCCATAATCTAGTGCCAAAACTTGGAGGAAACACCTAAACAAGGGTCGACTTCCTCGACCCTTGTTTAACGAGAGGTTCAAGGAAAGGAGAGACTGTCATGGCAGCAGTTGAAGTACCTATTGAGAAGTGGACGGGAAAGGTGCACGAGGTGACACTGGGGGGCAACGGCAGGAAAAGCGTGGTCGTCGGCGGTGAGTCCACCCTCCCCTTCCTCCACTTTGAGGGCTCGTTGCCCCGCAGACCGGTAATTGCCATAGAGGTTCGGGACAGTGAGCCCAAGGATTGGTCGCCCCATCTGGTTGATGCCTGGGGCGATGTCCTCGCTGACCCCGCAGCCTGGGCTAAGAAGGCAATGGAGTACGGTGCTGATATCATCGCCCTCTCCCTGAGGAGCGCCCACCCTGAAGAGGGCAATACCGGTGCTGATGAGGCGAGGAAAAACGTGGATAAGGTTCTCTCCGCAGTGGATATCCCCCTCATCATATACGGGCCCGGGGTGGCGGAAAAGGATAACGAGGTGCTGGTGGCAGCCTCTGATGTTGCCAAGGGGCAAAGGGTAGCCCTGGGCAATTGTGAGGAGAAAAACCATCGCACCATCGCCGCCACTTGCATCGCTGATGGGCATGTCGCCATTGGCAAGACCCCCATCGAAATCAACCTTGCCAAGCAGCTCAACATCCTTCTTTGCGATGTCGGGCTTTCCCGAGATTCCATCCTCATGGACCCTACCACCGGGGCCTTAGGCTACGGTCTGGAATACACCTACTCAGTGATGGAGCGGCTCCGCCTGGCGGCGCTGGGGGGAGACGCCATGACCGCTATGCCCATGATTTGCACCGCAGGCGAGGAGTCCTGGCGGCAGAAGGAGGCGAAGTTCGCTGAGGGGATGCCCGAGGCCTGGGGTGACCATCTGGAACGGGCACTGACCTGGGAGGAGATAACCGCCTTCTCACTGTTTGCCGCTGGTGCCGACATCATGGTGGTCAGGCACCCGGGGACGGTGGAGAGAATGAAGGCAGTGATTGACAGGCTTATGAGCGAGAGCGCTTGAGAGGAGGCGACCAAATGGCACTTACTGGCATTGAAATCTATAAACATCTGCCAAAGACCAATTGTAAGGAGTGTGGCTT
Source organism: Chloroflexota bacterium (assembly GCA_030626475.1). Classification (GTDB taxonomy): domain Bacteria; phylum Chloroflexota; class Dehalococcoidia; order E44-bin15; family E44-bin15; genus JADFVG01. Next base: position 7,320 of record DAOUOW010000008.1, read on the forward strand.
TCCTACCTGCCTTGCCTTTGCAATGAAGCTTGCTGCCAAGGCCGTAGAGTTATCGTTGTGCCCCTATGTTTCCGAGGAGGCCCAGCAGGCCCTGGAGGCAGCTTCCAGGCCTCCTATTCGCCTGGTGACCATCGGCGCAGGCGAAAGTAAAATCGAGGTCGGCAATGAGGTGGTCATGTTCCGCCATGAGAAGACCTTCTACCACCCCCCGGGCTTTGTGGTGCGGGTTAAGGACAGCGAGCCTGCCGATGCTGTAGGCAAGCTCGTGGCTGAGGTGGCGGGTTATAGCGTGGAGCGGGTAGGTATCGAGCTCAAGATGGACGGCTTCGCCATCGAGAACGAGTCCAAGGATGGCGGTAACTTCGTCAAATGCGTGGAACTGGTCTCCTCCAAAACAGACCTCCCCTTGATTCTTATGTCCACTGACTCCTCAGTCATGAGCCAAGCCCTGGATAAGGTCGCCAGCGCCAAACCGCTAATCTACGCCGCGAATAAAGATAACTGGGAGCAGATGACGGAGCTTGCCCTCAAGCATCAGTGCCCGCTGGCAGTTTGTGAGCCTGAGGGGATGAGCGAGCTTGCGGAGCTGGTGGAAAATGTTACCGGTAAGGGGGTGGAGGATGTGGTCCTCGACCCCGGTGCCCGCGACTTTGGCCCATCTCTCGTCAACCTGACTCAGCTTCGCCGCCTGGCAGTGAGGAAGAGCTTCCGCCCTCTGGGTTACCCCATCATCACCTTCCCCGGCGAGGCGGCGGCAAATGCGGAGGAGGAGGCACTTCTTGCCGGGCAGCAGGTTGCCAAGTATGCCGGGATTATCGTCCTCGACCATTTCTCTCCTGGCATGGCCTATCCCTTGCTCACCCTGCGCCTTAACATCTACACCGACCCGCAGAAGCCGATTCAGATGTCGCCCGGAATATACGAGATTGGCACTCCAAAACCGGAAAGCCCGCTATGTGTTACCACCAACTTCTCCCTCACCTACTTCTCCATCGCCGGTGAGCTGGAGTCCAGTGGCATTCCTTCCTGGCTCCTGGTATGCGATACCGAGGGGCTCTCGGTGCTCACCGCCTGGTCTGCGGGCAAGTTCGATGCTGAGAGGATTGCCAAGACGGTGAAGGAGTTCAATGTCGCCGATACGGTCAGCCATCGCAGCGTAATCCTCCCCGGTAAGGTGGCAGTTCTGAGGGGCGAGCTTGAGGAGGAGCTCCCTGAGTGGAAGATCATGATAGGCCCGCCCGAGGCCTGGGATGTGGGTGGCTATCTAAAGCAACATTGGTCAGCCTAACAGCATCGCATGATAATAAGGGGTGATATCGGGTGACTAAGACCATCGTCATTGCAGGAAAAGGGGGCACGGGCAAGACCGCTGTCGCCGCCCTTCTGATCAATCTTCTCATTGAGAAGGGTGTGGTTCTCGCCATTGATGGTGACCCTAGCTCCAATCTTCACATGGCACTGGGACTGCCACTGGAAGAGACCGTGGGCGCTGTGCGCGAGGAGATGCTCGATTCCAAGGTAAGGAAGCGCCTCATCGGGATACCGAAGCAGGATTACCTGGAAATGCGGGTTCAGGAGTCGCTGGTAGAGTCAAAGGGGTTTGACCTTTTGGCTATGGGTCGCCCTGAGGGTCCTGGCTGTTACTGCCTGGCCAATCATTGGCTTCGTGCCTGCATTGACCGCCTGGCCAATAATTATGACTATGTGGTCGTCGACTCCGAAGCTGGTATGGAGCACATAAGCCGCCAGACGACACAGGATGTTGACATCCTGCTCCTCACCTCAGACCCAACGATAAGGGGGATATCTGCTGCCGCACGGATGAAGGAGCTCATTGGCGAACTGAGGAGCCATGTCGACAGGATCGTCTTGGTGGTCAATCGGGTGGCTGACGGTCTGCCCACGGAGATTGAGGCGGCGATAAAGGAGGCAGGCCTTGAACTCATTGGCGTGCTTCCTGAAGACCCGGCGATGATGAAGCTGGAGATAAGAGGTGCGCCCCTTATTGAGCTTCCCCCCGACTCACCCCTCAAGAATGGGGTTTTGGAGATAGCGAGGAAGCTTGATTTGGTTGGATAGAGCAAGAGGGTTTATAGAAAGCAAGATTTTCTGCTGGGGGCGCTCTAGGTTGAAAAAAGGAGGAGAACTGTGATCGCTATCGGGGAATGTCTGCAGATTATATCAACAAGGGTGAGAACAGCCATTGAGGGACGGGACAAGGGCTTCGTTCAGGACCTGGTCAAGCGCCAGGTGGATAAAGGGGCTAACATGCTCGACCTTAACATCGGTCCCCAGAAGAAGGCAGGCCCTGCGGTGATGGAATGGCTGGTGAACACCGTTCAGGAGGTGGTGGATGTCCCGCTGTCCCTGGACACCACTAATCCTGAAGCCATCAAGGCAGGGTTGAAGATCTGCAAGCAGAAGCCGATGATCAATAGCACCAATGCTGACCCGGAGCGAATGGGCGTTTTGTTCCCTCTGGCTGCAAGTCATGATTGCAATATCATCGCCCTCACCCTGCGCGCCACCGGGCTGCCGGTAACGGCTGAGACCAGGGTAGAAATCCTTTCTGAAGACCTGCTCCCAGTCATAGAGGAGCATGGCGTTCCCTTGGAGAATGTTTATCTCGATCCTCTAGTGCTCACTGTGAATGGCTGTCAAGAACACTCCCCCGAGGTGATCAAGGCGGTGCGCATCTTCAGGCAGCTAACCGATCCCCCATTTCACACCACCTGTGGGCTTTCCAATATATCCAGCGGCGCTCCCCCAGAGGTGAGGCCCATCCTCAATCGCATCTACCTGGTGATGCTTATGGGAGCCGGCCTTGATTCCGCGATCCTCGACCCATTTGATGACCAGATCATGGAGGCTTTACGCATCATCGAGAACCGCGATGATTCCACCGCCAAGGGCAAAGTTTACCTCGCACTCTATGATGCTTATGCTGCGGATGAGGAGTTTGACCCCGGCATCATCGATACCAGCAACCCGGAGCACAGCGATATCTTGAAAACGATCCGGGTTCTGGAAGGCAAGACCCTCTACGCCCACGGCTATCTCAGGCTATAGGTTTTAGCCTCTGCCGAATTCCCTCTCCAGTTGGGAGGAACTAAAGCGGATCATTGTCGGTCTGCCATGGGGGCAGGTGAGAGGTAGCTCCGTCTGCTCTAGCTCACGCACCAACTGGCGCATCTCATCCGGGCTTAATACCTGGCCCGCCCTTACCGCGCTATGGCAGGCCAGAGAAATGGCTACCTTTTGCTCCCATTCTTCTGGGTTTCCTTCGCTGCCCAGAGCATCAAGCACTTCCCCCAGCGCTTCAGCGACCTTCTCTTTGACTACGGCAGGCACAGCGCGCACAAGGTAAGTTCGCTGACCAAAGGCTTCGATGGCGAAGCCATAGGCGGCGAGAATTTCACCTCCCACCTTGAGCAACTCTTCCTGGCGAGGTGTAACCTCAACGGTCACCGGCTCAAGCAGCCCCTGAACCTCTACCTCCCTCCGTGCTTGCTGGGCGCGAACCTTTTCAAACAGGATGCGCTCGTGGGCGGCATGCTGATCGATAAGGTATAGGCCATCGGGTCCCTCAGCGATGATGTAGGTGCTGGCCGCCTGACCGAGGACGCGCAGGATGGGAAGTCGCCTTTCTGGTTCCGTGGGGGCGAAGAGGGGCGCTGCGACAACCTCCTCCTTCTCCGCCCATAATGGCTCCCGTTTGATGGGACTCCCGACCGGGGTCGGGTGCCTTACTACTGGCACGGGCATCTGTTCCACCAGAGCGGCTCGCACCGCTTTCTGGACGGCGGCAAACAGGGCATGCTCAAAGCGAAATCTGACCTCGGTCTTGGTCGGATGGACATTGATGTCAACATCATCGCCGGGAAGGGAGATATTGAGCACCGCTATCGGATGCCGCCCCACCATGAGCATTCCCTGATAGGCGTCCTCCACGGCGCGGCTCAAGAGGCGGCTCCTAACCCAGCGCCGATTGACGAAGAAGCTGAGGTGGCTGCGGCTGGAGCGAGAAAGCGAAGGGGCGCTGACAAAGCCCGAGATGCGGGGCAACAGCTCCCCTTCTTTTACCTCGATCATGGCCTCGGCGGTCTCCAGCCCATAGACCTTGACCAGGGCATCGCGCAGGCTGCCACTTCCCGGGGTCTGAAGAGCCATCCTCCCCTCGACGATGAGGCTGAACCTCACCTCGGGGAAGGCGAGGCAATACTGGCTCACCAGATTGGAGATGTGACCGCTTTCCGTTGCCACCGACTTGAGGAATTTGAGGCGAGCAGGAACATTGCGGAAGAGATTGCGCACCGTGACCGTGGTCCCCTCAGGGCAGCCTCTTTTCTCTTTTTTGACCACTGCGCCATTTTTGAGGGCGAGGTAGGTTCCCGCTATCTCACCTGTGGTGCGGGTCAGAATCTCTACTTCGGCGACGGCGGCGATGCTGGGCAGCGCCTCACCCCTGAAGCCAAGGCTGGAAATGGTTTCGAGGTCGGCCATGACGTTGATCTTGCTTGTGGCGTAGCGATGGAAGGCAAGCTCGACCTCATCGGCGGGGATGCCGATGCCGTTATCGCTGACCCGGATCAGGCTAACCCCGCCGCCACGAGCCTCGATTGAGACCTGGGTGGCGCCGGCATCCAGTGAGTTCTCGATAAGCTCCTTCACCACCGATGCCGGCCTCTCCACCACCTCGCCAGCAGCGATCTTGGAAACGACGTCTGGGGCTAAGATTTTGATAGGCATCTTAAATCTGTCCTCTTAATAGTTAACTAGGTAGCTTCAAGAAGGCCTGTGCAACTGGCCTCTAAGATAGGTCATGAGAGCCTCAACCTTTCGCCTATCTTCGTCATTCTCCGGTTGTGCCATATACTCTGGGGGAAACTCGTTAGACTTGTTAGGCTTGCTGAGTTTGTAAATATTCCAAGCAATGACCTTGCCTTCTTCCCGTAACAAATCGCCAAGTTTCTCTGTGCGCGGGATGAGGTGTATGTGCAGGTGATATTTGTCTGATGACTTCTCAAAAGCAGATTCGAAAAAGTAAACCACATATACTCGCCGAACGGGATCCTTTGGAAATTCGATCGCCCAATACTGACGCATAGCCAAGTCAATGTTTTGAATGTTTTTGCCAAGCGCGTTCGCTTCATCGGTGTTGAGATCGGTCAATTCCATTCGGTGAAAGCGCGGCTGCAATGCCATCCAACCAAGAAAGCCCTCATCGCCACCGTAATGGTTGAGTATCCAATTGCCATCCAATTCGATAATGCCTCCGCCTCTGCGAGGCTCTTCGATTCCTTGAGAGATTCTACATCCTTTGCAGCAGTCGTGGTATATTTCTGCACCCATATACTGACCCTCCTTGCTCCCCACCGTTAGTCCAGTGGTTCCAATGTAAAAATGCTCCCCAGACAGGATTCAAACTTTTCACCCCTCCTTGGCCTTCTTTTTTAGCTCGTAGAGCTTGTTTAGCGCCTCGAGGGGGGTCATGGAATCCACATCCAGCTTTGAAAGCTCCTCCAATAGCGGCGATGAGGGCGAAAAGAGGGGAAGCTGCTTCGGCTGGCGGGCTCTCCTGCCCCTCGGCTTCCCTTTCTGTTCTCGCTCGCCCTCAAGCTCCGCCAGCACCTCCTGGGCGCGGTTGATCACCGAGCGGGGCAGGCCAGCAAGCTGCGCCACATGGATGCCATAGCTCCTGTCGGCGCCGCCGGGGAGGATTTTGCGCAGGAATACCACCTTGCCACCTTCCTCAGCGACGGCGAAGTTGAGGTTCTTCACCCTGGGCAGGAAGCTGGCGACATCCACCAGCTCGTGGTAGTGGGTGGCGAAAAGGGTCTTAGCCCCCAGCCGGGGGTGATTATGGATGTATTCCGCCACCGCCTGGGCGATGGAGATGCCATCGTAGGTGCTGGTTCCGCGCCCGATCTCATCGAGGATGACCAGCGAGCGAGGCGTGGCGTGGTTGAGGATATTCGCCGTCTCCTCCATCTCCACCATGAAGGTCGACCTTCCCATAGCCAGCTCATCCTGAGCCCCAACACGGGTGAAGAGGCGGTCCACAAGCCCGATGGATGCCGAATCAGCGGGGACAAAGCTCCCCATCTGAGCCAGGAGCACGATGAGCGCCACCTGCCTCAGGTAGGTGGACTTCCCCGACATGTTGGGGCCGGTGAGGATGATCATCTGGCAGTCCTTATTAGCAAGGTAGGTGTCATTGGGGACGAAGGGCTCATCGGTGATCATCTGCTCCACCACGGGATGGCGACCGCCGGAGATGATGATGGTGTCGTCACTGGTTAGCTTCGGTCTCACATATCCGTTGCCGGCTGCCACCTCGGCCAGGGAGGAGAAGACGTCTATCTGGGCCAGGGCTGATGCCACCTCCAGTATGCGCTCCGCGCTGGCACCAACCTGCTGGCAAATTTGGCGGAAAATGGCGCCCTCAAGCTCGGCGATTCTCTCCTGGGCATTGAGGATCAGCGATTCATATTCTTTAAGCTCGGGGGTGAAGAAGCGTTCTGCCCCCACCAGCGTCTGCTTGCGAATGTAAGTGTCGGGAACCTGGGGCAGATTGGGCTTCGAGACCTCGATAAAGTAGCCAAACACCCTGTTATAGCCCACCTTGAGCGACTTTATGCCTGTTCGCTCCCTCTCCTGGCGCTCAAGGTTTGCAAGGTATTTCTTGGCATCCTTGGAGGCAACTCGAATCTGGTCCAGCTCCGCCGAGAAGCCCTCCTTGATGACGCCATCACCGAGGCTTGCCGGCGGTTCTTCCGCGATAGCCTTCGCTATCAGGGTGATAACATCGGAGCAAGGCTTGAGTTCCCTCACCAGCCAGCCCAAAGCCGCGGAATCGGCTGCTGTCGTCATCGCCTCCCTGATCCCGGAGGCGACTTCCAGGCTGCGGCGAAGCGCAATCACCTCCCTGGGGGTGGCGATACCACTTCTAATGCGGTTCACCAGCCGCTCCAGGTCAGCGACGCGGTCGACAAGAGCGATGGTCTTGGTGCGCTGCTCTACCCGGTTATGAAACCACTCCACAGCATCGAGTCGCTGTTCTAGTGGTGTTATGTCAAGCAATGGCTGCCCCAGCCATCTCTTGAGCAGCCTGCCCCCCATCGCCGTCTTGGTGAGATCGATCACCGAGAGCAGCGAGCCCTGGGTGGTCACGAGGCGGAAGGTTTGAAAAAGCTCCAGGTTTCGTCTCGTCTGCGGGTCGAGGGTCATAAAAGATTCGGTGGAGTAGGTGGCAAGCCTGGTGAGTTGTCCCAACGCTCCCTTCTGCGTCTCGCCGAGGTAATGGAGGATGGCGCCCGCCGCTCCTATCGCCAGTGGCAGATGGGCACAGCCATATCCCTCCAAGGATGCGGCTTCGAAGTGCTCCATCAGAAGCTGGCACGCGGTCTCCTGTTCAAACCACTGCTCATCGATGGGGGTTACCGGAGAAGGAGAAGATGAATCAGCGAGGTCGGAGCCGCGTGGAGCGAGAACCTCGGAGGGGTTGAGGCGCTCCAGTTCGGCCAGGGCGCGCTCCCGGGAGACCTGGGTGGTGGCGAATTCGCCCGTTGTTATGTCGGCATAGGAGATACCTGCCTCCTCCCCGTCACCGACTATCGCCGCCAGATAGTTATTGGCCTTCGCCTCCAGAAGCTGGGGCTCAACAACGGTTCCCGGGGTTACCACCCGAATAACGTCCCGCTCCACCAGCCCTCCGGCTTTGGGCTCAGTAAGCTGCTCGCAGATGGCCACCTTGTAGCCCTTGTTTATCAGCCTGGCCAGATAGTTATCCAGGGCATGGAAGGGGATGCCGGCCATGGGAACTCGCTGCCCTTTGCCCATCTCCCTGGAGGTGAGCACGATATCCAGCTCCTTGGAGGCGATCTTGGCATCCTGGTCAAAGGTCTCATAGAAGTCGCCGAGGCGGAAGAAGACAATGGCCTCGGGGTATTTTCGCTTGATCCTGAGGTATTGCTTTCTCAGCGGGGTCATCTTTTCGCTCTTTTCGACCTTTGGGCTATTGTATCTGGATTAGCTCGACTCACTCGCTTTCTTACCACTGCGCTTTTTTCTTGGCATAAATCTAAGCACTCTAATAAAGTATGCAACCCCGATAAAATAGAACCCTATCACAAATGTAAGCGTACTTACCGCTACAAAGTAGCGACTCCACTCGAAGTTACTCTCTTGATAGGGGCCCCAGTTAAACCCCAGCATTGGCGCAGCTATTCCGATCAAAGCAATCGAGCCAAGCACTATAGTGATCACAAAAGATATGATTCCGAGGGCTAGACAGAGGGGGATTAATTCTTTGGACTGAAAAACAGCCGCCAACCGTTGATGGGGCTCAATGGTATCTAGAATCTCCCGAAGTTCTCTAGAAGATGGACGCAGGACGACAAGTGCAATGGCAATCTGTACAGTAACGGCGGTAAAACTCAACGCTGCTACTTCTTGAATTGAGTTCATAATCAATCCCCTTGTGGAGTCATCTTTTCGCTCTCGGCGTTATTCTACTAACAAACAACAGGTAAAGTAAATAGGGAGAGCACTTGACACCGCAAGGCATCGTGACGTATATTTAGCTACCTCCTGAGATTGTTCCCTGACAAAGGGACCTCGGTAGCCGGGCAAAAAAGCCTGGCTCATTGAACCGCCATAAAAAGAGGTCAAATGAAAGCCAAGAAACTCATCATATTCACGCTCTTGGCCATCCTAGTGCTATCAGCCTTTGCGTGTGGCAAGGGTGGTGGAGACGAAGTTTCGCCCACGCTCTCCCTCAATGAGGCCAGGGAGCTTGCGGCAGATTACATCTATCGCCAGTTTGATGACATCCCGTGTGCTGATGGCAGGAGGGTTGGTAACGAGTTTGCCGCTGAGTGGATACAAGGTATTATATATAGTACTGAGGGCACCTGGCATGAGGGTGGTTACTGGGTACTGAACCCCGGGTATCCTTCTCAGTTCACCGTGTATGACGAGAACCTTCTGGTGGTGCCCAACGGAGGTGCTATAGACGTCCTAAATATCTTGAAGGGCTGGTCCTATGATGCCTGCCATTGAGTCCATGAAGCTAGTTGCTGTTCAATACACGAGAGGGACAGTAGGACTCGCAGCTGGCGTGAGCGCCGAGGAAGCTGCTCCTTTAACGCCGAGGTCGCTGAAGCAATATACTAACAACTATACTGGTGTTAGCGAACATAAGGCTGTGTGAATTAATTTCCCACCCCTCACCATCAGGCATTGTAGCCATGGCGTTTGGCAACTGGCCTGCAAATTCGCCGAGTGCATTAAAAAGTGATGCTCGGCTGTGCTCCTCTTCGAAATTCGGTATCCCAGAAGTTGGGTCAGGGGTAATAAATTGCATTACAACTCGGTATTCATACGGATGTTCCATGATGCTCCTTCCTAGATTGCTATCATCATATCACATGCATACTCTAAAATACTGGTAACATTCTACTCGCCTTATTTGTTGATTCTACTAAAAATCGCTCCCGACAACAATTTTTTCGCTCTTTTGCGCCTTTTCGATAGAGGCCTCGATTGATAAATCTAAAGGCCCGCCAATTGGCGAGTCCCTTTTCCTGTTAGGAATTGAATTACCCTCTCAGGGTTTCGTCGATGGAGGCGGCGGCCCTTTTGCCTGCTCCCATGGCGCTGATCACGGTGGCAGCGCCAGTAACTATGTCGCCCCCGGCCCAGACACCGGGCTTGGTAGTCTTACCCGTTTCCTCATCGGCGACCACAGTGCCCCTCCTGGTTACCTCCAGGTCCTTTGTTGTTTTGGACACCAAGGGGTTGGGCGTGGTGCCCAGGGCCACAACCACAGTATCAACATCGATGGTGAACTCACTGCCGGGCTTGACGATGGGACGGCGCCTGCCGCTGTCATCGGGCTCCCCCAGCTCCATCTGGTAGCATTCCATGCCTGTCACCCAGCCCTGATCGTTGCCGAAGAACTGCTTGGGATTGGTGAGGAGCTTGAATATGATGCCCTCCTCCTTAGCATTCTCCTTCTCCTCCAATCGTGCTGGCATCTCAGCCTCGGAGCGGCGATAAACGATATAGACCTCCTCGGCGCCAAGCCTCAAGGAGCATCTGGCGCCATCCATGGCCACATTGCCAGCACCTATCACCGCCACCCTCCGCCCTGCCTTGATCGGGGTATCGTATTCAGGGAAGAGATAGGCCTTCATCAGGTTGGTTCGGGTGAGGAACTCGTTGGCGGAGTAAATGCCGTTGAGGTTCTCACCGGGAATGTTCAGGAACATGGGCGCTCCCGCCCCAATGCCGAGAAAAACCGCATTATAGCCGTTCCCCAGGAGGTCGTCCACGGTAAATGTCTTGCCCACCACAGAATCGAGCCTGACCTCCACCCCCAGCGACCTGACGTAGTCCACCTCGGTCTGGACGATGTGCTTGGGCATCCTGAACTCCGGTATGCCATACATCAGCACGCCGCCAGCTATATGGAGGGCCTCAAAGATGGTGACCTCATGCCCCAGCTTGGCCAGGTCGGCGGCTGCGGTGAGCCCCGCCGGCCCCGAGCCCACTACTGCGATCCGCCTTCCCGTGGGCTTAGCGATCTCGGGCTTTTCCATCTCTCCCTGAGCCAGCTCCCAGTCGGCGACATAGCGCTCCAGGCGACCGATGGCTATAGGAGCGCCCTTCTTGGCCAAGGAGCATGTTTCTTCACACTGGGTCTCCTGGGGGCAGACCCGCCCGCAAATGCCGGGAAGGCTGTTCTTGCTCTTCAGGATTCGCACTGCATCCCTCATGTTGCCCTGGCGCACAGCATCGATGAATTCAGGAATATCCACCTCCACCGGGCAGCCATCAACGCAGGCTCGCTTAGGGCATAGAATGCAACGGCTGGCCTCAGCCAGCGCCATCTCCGCAGTATATCCCAGGGCTACCTCATTGAAATTCTTAGCCCGCACCAAGGGCTCTTGCTTGGGCATTGATATCCGATTTAGATCCAATTTGGGCATGGTCCTATTTCTCGCTTCCAGACTTACTTAGTTGCTCCCACATCTCCAGGGAGCGCTTTTCCTCGTCGAGGTAAATCCTCTGCCGAGCGAAGAGCAGGTCCCAGTCCACCTGGTGGCCATCGAAATCGGGGCCGTCAACGCAGGTGAACTTGGTTTCGCCACCCACTTCTACCCGACAGCAGCCACACATCCCGGTGCCATCTACCATGATTGGGTTCAGGCTGACAATGGTCTTGACCCCAAATGGCTGGGTAGTCAGGGAGCAGAACTTCATCATCACCGTGGGACCGATGGCGATGACCCGATCGATCTTCTCATTGCTTTCCAGCAGCTCCTTGAGCGGCTCGGTGACCACCCCCTTGCGGGCGTAGGAGCCATCATCGGTGGTGACTATCAGGCTATCGCTAACGCTGCCCAGGCGGTCCTCCCAGAACAAGAGGTCCTTGTTCCTTGCCCCCATAATGGAGATCACTTTATTACCCGCCTCCTTCAGGGCACGGGCGATGGGCACTATGGTGGCCACGGCAAACCCTCCCCCGACACAGACCACGGTGCCGAATTTCTCGATGTGGGTCGGCAGTCCCAAAGGACCGGCAAAGGTGGGAATGTAGTCGCCAGCCTCAAGTTGAGCCAGCTTCCTTGTTGTCGCCCCCACCGCCATGACGACGATGGTGATGCTTCCCTCCTCGCGATCCCAGTCGGCGATGGTGAGCGGGATGCGCTCGCCCTTCTCATCCACCCTTACGATAACGAACTGCCCTGCTTGAGCCTTGCTGGCGACCGCAGGCGCCTCGATCTTGAAAAGATGGATGCTGGGCACCAGGTCTTCCCTCAGCAGTATCTTATACATCATTCACTCCTTTTGCGGGCAAAAAGAGGAGCAGCAGTATTTGTCGTGAGGGAAACTTCAAACTGCTGCTCTTTCATAACCAAAGAAAGAATCGTGATTTTTATAACAATCCCTCATTAATCATACTACGAAGCACCAGGAAATTCAACCTCGCCGGTAACGATTCTGCTTATCTTGAGCCCCAGCCCTACGCTATAATTCATCCCTCTATCTTCGGGATATATCTGGGTAGTGTTCGCAAGATAAAGACGGGAAATCGGCGTCTGATGCTCAGGGATGCGGGAGGAATAGTCTTTAGTTATGATGGGTTGCCCTGCTTCCTCCCGGAAGAGATGGCGCTCTTCGATCCAGCTGGCGTCAAACTCGGGATTGATTTTTCGAAGGTGAGGCAGATAGTGGTCAAGAAGCCCGTTGGCGTCTAATTGATAGAGAGGGCTGTCCTTGGCCACATAGTTAGAGAGATAAACAATTCGCTTGCCCCCGTAGTTATCTGCAGCAACGAAGTTGGTATGCTCAATAACGGCGACAAAAGGGATAGCGGGGTCGCTGATATTGAGCCAGTAGATATGGGAAAGGGGCTTCTTCAGCGTCAGGACGAGGCAGATCGCCGCCTGATAGCATACCCCCTCCAGCTTGGCAGCGTAGTCCGCTGGCATCTGGGGCACCATGTTGAGGAAGGCGGGCGAGGGGACGGTAGCCACAATGGCATCGAAGGGGTGCACCCGCTCTCCCACCTCAAGCCCAACCGCTTTTTCATCCTGGACCACGATTTTACTGACCGGCGATGAGGTGTAAATCCTTCCCCCAGCGTCAAGGATTCGCTCTTGCAGGGCATCGACCATAACCCCAAAGCTCCCCTGAAGATAGCCAAGGCGTTCCTTGCCTTTGGCCCGTGATCCCAGGCGCAGGTGCACCTTGCCCCAGAGCCAAACCATGCTGATCTCATCGGAGCTGGCCCCAAACTTGCCCTTTAGTAGTGGCCCCCAGACTACCTCGTAATTGTGCCTCCCCGTGTACTTAGTAATCCACCCTTGGGCGGTTATCCCCTCAAGGTGAGGCCAGTTTTTATAGCGCCTGAGATAGAGCGAAACGAGCCCCAGCCGCGCTCGGTCAATCAGGCTTACCGGCCTGAATTTAAGGAGGTGCCAGGGGGTGCCAAAATCATATATCCTCCCCTGGTGCAGGAAGCCGACTCTGGAGTCCAGCCACACCAGCTTTTGGCTTAGCCCCAGCTCATCGACCAGCCGTATTATGTCAACATCGCTGCTGAAGATATGGTGGTAGAACCTTTCCAGGCGTTCTCCCCCCACCTCGAAGGTAGCCACCTGACCACCAAGCTCAGCCTCTTTTTCGAACACCGCCACTTGATGCCCTTTTTTGCTCAGTTCGTAGGCTGCACTTAGCCCTGCTAGCCCGCCGCCAATTATGCCGATGTTCATCCCCACCCTACCTTTCTCTGGACATTATAGTTTAGGAGGATATAGGCTGCAATCAGGGACTGCCCTCAGGGAAGTAGGCGATGCCCTCGGTGGACCAGTAGGGACCCGAGGTCTCCCGCTCAAGGAAGTAATCCCACCACATCCTCCAGCTATCGGAGTCAAAGAAGCAGTATTCCCTGTATTCCTCAGGAAACCACAAACGGTGGCGAAATTCTTGCCCTTCACCATATTCCCCCAGATAGGGCTGGACAGCCTGCTCATTGCCGGCGCTGAGGAGGAGGACCGTGCCTCGAGGGGGACGATCGATGGCAGAAAGGTTGGGATAATCAACATTCTTATAATCCCTGAGATACCAATGCCAGGGCCAGGTAAGGGGGGAATCAACCGTGACCCTTAGCTCCTTTCCCTCTCCCCTTTCCTCAGCCAGCGCCTCGATCTGGTCCATGATCTGGGGCACGTCTGAGGATATCCCGGCATAGACCAGCATCTGGGGAGGCTCATCGCCCTGCTCGTAGCTTGCCTGAAGGGCAACATTGGCGCTGAAGGAAAAGAGGAACAGGATGGTGGTGATGCTGACTCCGACCGCGAAGACGAAGAGCAGGAGAATACGCGTGGAGGGCTGCGTGGTGAAGGGCCATGCCCTTGCCCCTTTCCAAGCGAAGGAGCGGAAAACTCGGCCTAAGAACATCCCCCCGAGGAGAATGATGGGGAGCGCCATATGGAGGGAAAGCCAGGGCATCTTCTCCCCAAACGAGGAATAGATAATGAGGCTCAGCACTGTCCAGTAGATCAGGAACCAGGAGAAGAGGCTCCGCTTCATCAAAAAGTAGATGGCGCCGATAGTGGCCAGGAGCAAGGGCAGAAACTCGTACCAGGATAGAAGGAGGGGATAGTAATACCAGGGTTGTTCCCCTCTGGCCACATCCTGCTGAGCGATCCAGTAATCCATTGCGTTCCACATGCCGCTGCCAAAGCCGAAGATATGGGTGAAGAAGGTGGTATAGAAAAGGGCGAAAATGCCATAGAAAATAAGGGCGCTCAAGAGCCAGCGGCGCACGTTCCAGCGGAGCCCGATGGCTGCTGAGACGACGAACAGCAGCACCACGGTAAGCACCTTGGGCCAGAGAACCCCGGGGGAGATGTCCACCCCTGGGATTAGCTCAATGGCTGCAGCAAATAGCGGCAGCGCCAGGGTGCTAAGCAGGATCAGATATTCAGCGGGGGCCGAGAGGTTGTGGAGGTCGAATCCCCTTCCGACCCTGGATAGTAGCCCCCTGGCGGAGACAATGAGCAGGAAGGTGGCGAAGATGAACACAGTGATATAGCTAACCTCCTTGGTGCAGAAGCCGAGGCTCAAGGCAGCAGCGCTGAAATAGAGGTATCTTGCCTTTCTCTGCTCAAAATAACGCCACATGAATATGACCAAAAGGAGTGTCCAGAAGGCGATGTATATATCGTTTCTGGCATAGCGGCTGAAGTAGAGCAGCGTTGGAGAGAAGGCGAGGAGGATTGCCACCGCCAGGCTGCCCCAGCGACCAAGTTGCCGACGCAGGAAGTAGGGAAGCACCACCAGGGCGGTGCCAAAGAGGGCAGGGAGAAGGCGCGCTGTGAAGTCGCTATCGCTAAAGAGGGAGAAACTGAGGGCGGTGCCAAAGAACTGGAACGGGCCGTGCATCATGGGCATATGCTCATAGCCCTGCCCCTGATAAAGACGCCAGGAATATAAGGCATGCAGGCTCTCATCGTGAGTGATAGCAGCCGAGCCCAAGTCCCAGAGGCGCATCCCGAGGGCGATCGCCGCCAGCAGGAGATAGGGGGCCATTTCCCAATCGAGGCGAAAAGAGCGCAGACGCCTAACCACTATTCCTCCCTGACCTGATAGATGATAACTCCCTCGTCCTCAAACGCCACATCCATGAAATCGCCAAACTTGAGCAAACCCCCGGTTTCGTATCTCGCCCGTTCCAATGCACCGATGTAGACGTATTCCACATCATATTTTCTCATGAGATCGATCGCTTCGCTATGATCCACGGTATTATAGATGGTGTCCACATCCCTCGTTCTCTCTTCTACTGCGACCCAATCACCACGCCACATCAGCTCGTGATTTGGCCAGCCAATTACTGTTGGCAATCCAGTCATCGCTGAAATATGGGAGCTGTACTTATAGGGGATTCCTGGGGCCTCGAGAATTACTGGCAAACCCTCTATTTCTTCATTTATCCACTGGATGGCTTCATAGTCGCCTTTGTTTATGGACTCGATATAGGCTGTCCCGTCCAGGGTCCCACTGTTAATCCCGAAAAAGGTATGTCTGCCGCTGGTCCAGCTTGTGGTGGCGGCTATGGGATGAATCGACGCGGCCAGTATTAGTAAAAGCAATACGCTGAACCAGGCAATCTTTATCTTACCCTTAAGCCCATGCAAAAGAGAAAGAACAGCATACGCCGCAGCTATGCCGAAGAAAATCCATATTCCAAAGTAGAGCTTCAAAATGGTATTGAATCTCTCAAAGGGCGGGCCGAAACTATCATTGATATAGAAAAGGTCGCAAAATAGCATCAGCAATCCCCCTATGAGAATGAGAAAGAGAATAAACCTGCGCTCCCCTTCAGGGTTCGCCTTGTGTATGTAATAAAGGGATAGCAGGATCACGGGGATCGCTATTAGGAGAAGATGGAATTTCAAGAGCAAGGCTGCCAAAAGGATAGCAACGGCTATGGGAACGCCGAGCTTCCAGGGAAATGGTCTTTCTCTCCCCAGCACAGCAAAGAAAGAAACCAGAACAAAGGAAAAGAGGGCGAATATCTCCAGAAAGCCTGCTAGAGACGTCCTCTCCGTGACCAAGCCGAGGCCGTCAATTGCCCCGTAACCCCGGGAAAGGTAATAAGGGATGTACAACAGCACACTCAAGGTAACAATGCCGACAATGGCTTTCCTATTCAGCTTCAGTAGCAGGGCGGCACCCAAGGTGAGTATCACATATACTGGATAGTCCCAGGTATGGACTAGGGAAAGAAAGCCCAGACAAATGCCTAATATGAAAACATCTATCAGCCATCCCCATCGTGTTTGAATCCCGGTGGAGCTAGATTTTTTGAACAGGGCAAAGATCAGGGTGATGAACATGATTTGAAACGGGATTGCTATAAGCCAGGCATTGAGGTCTGCTTTAAGAAGGCCCTGGTAGGGATAGAAGTTCAGAGCGCCGGGAATGATGTGGTTAGCAGTCCAAAAATCGAAAGAACGCATCCAGTCAATGATGCTTGAGGCTTCTATGGGAGAATAACCCAAAACAGTGCTGTTAAAAATATAGCCGATGAATTGAAACGCTCCAGATATATAACCCACAAAGCAGACGAAGATGGCGGTGACCAATCCATATAATTTCCTTCGCGTTATGTTGTAACCCAGGCCATAAGAAGCAGTCATCGCCAGGGCGATGAAGGTCGCCCCCGCCAGATTGTAGGATATCGCTGCTGGCACATGGGAAAGCAGGCTTAGATTGGCTATCAGGAGATGACCGCCATAGTAATACGATATGCTTTCACCGGCAAACCAGGGGTCGGCAGGTGGGAAATAGTCGCCCCTCAAAATCGATTGAGTGAAGCCGAAATTCATGTAATGCTCTGAATAGGCGAAGTAAATGTCGGGGTTTTGCATCTGAACGATTACGAATATGAGAAAGGAGGCGGTAAAGATCAACTCGGTGATCAATATCGATTTTCTGTTCACTCTTACTAAGCTGCTCAGTTGCTTTCTGCCGAGGAACAGAGAAATGGCGCCGAGGAGGATAAGGGAGGTTAAAAGGCTGATGTATCCGAAGGGAAGCAAATGGAGGCTGGAAATCAGCCAGCAGAGGAATGTCAGCAACACTATCCCCACCAGTTTAGAGATGGCGTAGCCTCTATCGGCTAAACTGCTGCATACTCTAGATACCAGGGGAAAGCTTAGCCAGCCAATGACTTCTACTATTAGCCACCAGCATATAACATATCCGACCTGCATCATCCCTAGAACCTAACGATATACGGGGGCGATTGAAGGGTCAAGAGGATAGAGCCTCGATAAAGGTTTGGGCATCAAAGGGGGCTAAATCATCCAGGGCTTCGCCGGTGCCGATGAAGAGGATGGGTATCTTCAGCTCATCGCAGATGGCGAGCACGATTCCCCCCTTGGCAGTGCCATCCAATTTAGCCAGAAAGACCCCGCTAACGCCGACGGCATCGGTGAAATATCTGGCTTGGCTGAGGCCATTCTGCCCCGTGGTGGCATCGAGGACCAGAAGCACCTCGTGGGGCGCTGTGGGATCGCTTCTGGCCGCCACTCGCTTGATCTTCTTCAGCTCCTCCATCAGGTTGAACTTGGTATGGAGACGCCCTGCGGTATCGATGATCACCACATCCACATGGCGACTTTTTGCCGCCTCAAGGCTATCGAAGACCACCGCCCCGGGGTCGGCGCCGGGCTGATGGCAGATAACGTCAGCTCCGGCACGCTGCCCCAGTATCTTAAGCTGATCGATAGCCGCTGCCCTGAAGGTATCGGCGGCAGCCATGATAACTTTCTTCCCCTGCTCCTTAAACAAGTATGCCAGCTTGGCAATGCTAAGCGTTTTCCCACCCCCATTTACGCCCACTGCCAGGATTACTGTCGGTACTGAGGCAGAGAGAGATATGGGCTGTGTCGCTTCTCTAAGGGCATTATCCACCTGTAACATGCTCACCATCTCCTCTTTCAGGGCTGAGCGTATCTGGGGGCCTTCCTCAATCTTCTCCCTTTCCACCCTGGCCCTCACCCGCTCCAGGAGCTCGGTGGTGGTGCGTACCCCCACATCGGCGGAGATGAGAAGCTCCTCCAACTCCTGCCACAGCGCCTCATCCACGGCGGCGCGGTCAAAGAGGTGCACCACCTTGCGGAACCAGCCCTCCCTGCTGCGCCTCACCCCTTGCTCTGTCTTTTCCAATTTTTCCGCCATCTCAAACCTCGCCAAGTTGTAGCATGATAGCATAGCAGCGGAGGAGGGTCAATGAGAGGAGGGTGAAGCTGATGCAACTAGAGTTGCCTTCTTATTATGGAGTAATAAACACAGTCAACAAATTCGCCGTTGAAATAATCTTCTTCTCGATGCACGCCTTCCTGAATGAATCCTGCCTTTTCATACGCTCTGATTGACCGAGGATTATTTGCTCTAGCCACAATCCAGATTCTATTGAGATCAAATTTGTCGAAAAGGTATCTAACAAGGGTTTTTAGCGCATCGGTACCATATCCTTTGCCGCAGTCCTCCTCATTACCGATGACGATATCAAGCTCCACTCTCTTATGAACATAGTGAATATCGTTGTAGGCGACCACTCCAATTGCGACATTGTTCACCTCTATCATGAAGCATCTTCCTTTTTCAGGGGCAGAACCATCAAAGTAATACGCCTTCCAATCAGCCCGGAACTCATCCAGAGACGGTTTCCTATCCTTGCTATACCAGTAACCACTTTCAATTGCCCATTTGTAGAATATTGGCACCTCATCTGGCTTCATGGGTCTAAGATCGATCTTTTCCCCGCGAATCATCATTCCCACCCCCTGTGAATCACGTTAGACTGAGCCCCAGCGTTCTTTCCACCAGCTCCTTATAGGCTGCCATCAGCCTCTTGGTCACTGCTCCCGGCCTGCCTGAGCCAATGGGTTTGCCATCGACGCTAGTTATGGGCACAATCTCCCGCACCGATGTGGTGAGGAAAGCCTCCTCCGCTTGCAGGAGGCGCTCCGCCGGGATTTCCCCCTCAACAGCCTCGATGCCCAAGGCTTGAGCCAGCTCCAGAACCGCCTCTCGCGTGATTCCAGGCAGGATGCCACTTTCCTGGGATGGGGTGAGGAGTAGTCCCCCAGCGACGAGAAAGATATTGCTTGTGCTGCACTCGGCAATAAATCCTCTCTCATTGAGCAGGATAGCCTCCTCTGCCCCCAATGCCGCCGCTTGGGAAAGCGCGACAAAGCTATCCAGGTAAGCGGTGGCCTTGAGCTGTGACAGCGGTGAAAGGCTGTTTCGCCTTGTACTCACTATGGCGGCGCGGATGCCCCTCCGGTAAACCTGCGGCGATGGCGGAACAAGCTTCTCGGCGGAAACGAAGACCGTGATCACGCCCGAGCTTGGAGGCGCTAAACCCCTCTCCCCAAGCCCTGCGGAAACGGTAAGCCGAACCCGGGCGTCTTTGAGCCGGTTAGCCTCCAGCGTATCATAGATAGCCTGCTCCAGGTCATAGGCCTCAAGCTCAGAGGCAAGGGCGAGCATCGCTGCGGAACGCCGTAGCCGAGCCAGGTGTCGGTCGAGGCGAAAGATGCGCCCGTTGTAGGAGCGCATCGTCTCGAAGAGACCGTAGCCGTAAAGGAAGCCGCGGTCAAGGGGCGAGAGCTTGGCCTCTTGAGCAGGCACCAGCGTCCCATTGAGGTAAACGATCCCCTCCATTCAAGTCTCCTAAGAATTATCCCTCCATCGGGGGCTTGAGAAGCTGAGGAAGCGGCGCAGCACCTCGTGCCCCACCTCGGTGAGGATGGATTCGGGATGAAATTGAACTCCTTCCACCACCAGATCGCGGTGGCGCACCCCCATGATCTCCCCACTATCTGTGTGCGCTGTGACCTCGAGATAAGAGGGTAGGGTTCCCGGTTTAATAGCCAGGGAGTGATAGCGCCCCCCTTCGAAGGGGTTGGGCAGACCTTGGTAAATAGTCTTGCCATCGTGGTAGATGGGCGAGGTCTTGCCATGAGTGGGCACGCCCACCCGCACGATAAGCCCGCCATAGGCATGTGCGATGCACTGATGCCCCAAACAGACGCCCAAAATGGGGGTCTTGCCCCCAAAGTGGCGCACCACATCGTTGGAAATCCCAGCCTCCAACGGAGTGCAAGGCCCGGGGGAGATCACGATGTGGCTGGGGCTGAGGGCATCGATTTCCGCTAGTGTGACCTGGTCATTGCGATAGACCACAGGCTCCCCTCCCAGCTCCCCTATATATTGAACCAGGTTATAGACGAAGGAGTCGTAGTTATCGATGAGCAGGATCACCGTACCCCCATGGCAAGCTGCGGTGAAAGTTCAAGCGCCTCGATCAGGGCCTTAGCTTTGTCCAGGGTCTCTTGGTACTCAGCCTCAGGGTCGGAGTCATAGACAATGCCCCCGCCAACCTGAAAGTAGGCTTTGCCATCTTTGATAATGAAGGTGCGAATCACGATGTTGATGTCCATCTCGCTGCCGAAACTCAAATAGCCGATAGAGCCGGTGTAAATGCTCCTCCTTGTTGGCTCCAGTTCATCGATGATCTCCATAGCACGCACCTTGGGCGCGCCGGTGATCGAGCCTCCGGGAAAGGTAGCCTTCAACAGATCAATCCGGTTCTTATCCTCACGGAGTCTGCCTACCACCGTGGAAGTGAGATGGAATACGGTGGCATAGGTCTCGAGGAGGCAGAGTTCGCTCACCCTTACCGTTCCATAACGACAAACTCGGCCCAGGTCATTTCTTTCCAGGTCCACGATCATCACATTCTCCGCCCGGTCCTTGATGCTGTGGAGAAGTTCCTGAGCCAGGGCTTCATCCTCCGCTGCAGACCTCCCCCGGGGACGAGTCCCCTTGATCGGGCGCGTCTCCACCATGTCGCCCCGGACTCGAAGAAACCTCTCCGGCGAGGCGCTGACAACGGTTACCCCATCGAAGTTGAGGTAGCTGGCAAAGGGGGCGGGATTAATCAGGCGCAATCTGCTGTAGAGTTCGTAAGGGGTGATGGGCAGAGCAGCCTCGAAGCGCTGTGACAGGTTAACCTGGAAGATGTCCCCGGCACAAATGTATTCCCTGGCAGCAGCTACCGCTTTGACATACTCCTCATGGGTGAAGTTGGAATGCAAGACCACTTTCTTCGAACTAGGTGCCATCTCAGAATAATGTGTCTCAGCTATCTTGTCTTTCAGCTCATCAAGGCGCTCCTGGGCCCGCCTCACCCTTTTCCCCTCCTCCAGTTCGGGGAAACCAGTGGAGACGATATATGCCTTCCCCTCCAGGTTGTCGAAGGCGAGGATGGTATCATAGAAGGCAAAGTAGCACTCCGGGAGCTGGAGGTCATCGATGGCAGTGGCGGGCAAGCGCTCGATGAAGTGGCACAGGTCATAGCTGAAGTAGCCCACCGCACCGCCGATGAGAGGGATGGGGGATGAGGACGAGTCCAGCGCATATTTCTCCAGCAGCTCGCCCAGCACATCGAAAGGATTGCCCTCAATTATCTCCTCCCTATCACCGTGAAGAAGGGCGATTCGCTCACCACAGCTTTTTAGAACGAGAAAAGGGTCGCTGCCGATGAAGGAGTAGCGCCCCAGCTTTTCCCGGTCCATTCCGCTATCGAGAAAGAAGCTGAAAGGTCTATCCTTAAACGCCTCAAACGCCTGAGGAGGGCTGAGAGGGGTGGCAACCTCCTCCATCACAATGTCGCGCTTCATGCTTTCAAACGCTCTCCTCTACTATTCTCCTCTCTTCCTCTGTGAGACCGTAGAGATCATAGACCAGGTTATCAATGTGGCGATCGGTGCGCTCTGTCTCACGCATAAGCTCATCCCGCTCATTGCAAGGTGTTTTGCGGATAGGGGCGAGACGCTTATTGAGCTCCAGCATCCGCTCCACCAGAGCCACCAGCTCATCATGCATCCTCTTTTCCGCCGGGTTATCGAAGTCAATGCGGTGGATGGGGAGTTGTTTTAGGAACATGGTTTTATAAATATAGAATCCACTAGCTTTAGGAACTGTGGTCTTCTTATAATAGAATTCTAAAAGAGAGGAATTCAGGATGCCTAGTAAGTAGAAGTAGGTTCTCAAAGATTTGCTTTTAGGTAGGATGCCACAAACCGTGTCCAAGTAGAATGTGGACTCTTCGCAATAAGCGAACCTATTACTAGAAGCCAACTCGGGGACGATTATCTTGTTGGGTGCTTGCTGCAGGAAGGAGCGCTCGCACCATAATTCATACCAAGCCTTTGACGATTTATCAAAGTATTCCCGCCCGGCGAGGTTCTGCCTGTGAGAAGAGAGGTATTCCCAAGTTACGGGGAAAAGATTTGCTAAATCTTCCTCTGGGATAAGCTCTGTATGATTTTCTTTACTTCGATAGGGATATATGACAACATTTTGCGCTGGTTCATGAAAATACTGATGAATCTGCCTTCCTTGAACGGCCGGCTTCAAAAGTTCCTTTTCCAACCCTAACCCATCAGCTTTATCTATCGGCAAGAGGAAAACCTGATTCTTCCCAGTCACGATACCTTCCGAAATACTTTCTGTTAATTCGCCCAAAATTATATTTGCCTGTGTTTCAATCTTAGCCACAATTTGTTCGCTTGTTTTATCTCTGAATGTCCATCCAGCGTCTTGAAGCACATTCTGTTCTACGGGAAAGTGCTCCCCATCTATGCTTTTAGGAATATACACCAAGCGATGCTGAGAAGTGGGTTTGGATCTTTCGAAAATAAAAATACCAGTATAGTTTAACGCTTGCTCAAAGACTTGCTGGTCTTGAAAATCGACAATTTGCAAAATCTTGCAATTTCTTTTCAGAAATTTCCTTAAGGTCTCACCGTGTTGTCTTTTCGTAAAGTTGGTTGGGCAAATAAAACCTAAAAGTCCATCTTCTTTTAGTAGCTTTATTCCCCTTTCAATAAATGGTAAGTATAAGTCAAATCGTCCCTGGCAAGCTTCGTACACATTCCTGAAGTAATCTTTATCTTCCTTAAAACCGTGAAACC
The DNA here is from genome assembly GCA_030626475.1 of Chloroflexota bacterium. Taxonomy (GTDB): domain Bacteria; phylum Chloroflexota; class Dehalococcoidia; order E44-bin15; family E44-bin15; genus JADFVG01. The sequence goes on from DAOUOW010000008.1 coordinate 30,392, forward strand.
CCACATACGGCGGATTGCCTATCACCACATCAAAGCCGCCATCCTTCATAATATCCCTAAACTCCTCCTCCCAGTTGAAGCGATGTTTCTCCTCCCACATTTCGCCAAAGTAACGGCGCAGTTCTTCATCCGTGCCTGAGATTAGAGAGTTGCCGCGGCGGATGTTATCGGCCAGCGGTGGCAGGGTTTCCTGCCCCGATAGGCTACACAGCAAAAGACTGAGGCGGGCAATCTCTACCGCCTGCTGGTCAAGGTCAACGCCGTAGACATTCCTGAGCAAAATGCGTGTGCGCTCCGACTGGTCAAGCTCAGCCGGGCTTTTACCCTGCTGGCGGGCATGATAGGACAACAGCTCCTCATAGGCGCGGGTCAGGAAAGAGCCTGAGCCGCAAGCAGGGTCTAATACTCTTATGTTAAGTATATCATTATAGCTGTGCTCTTCTATAAAGCGCCCCACCGTCTGCTTCACGATATAATCCACCACCCAAGGCGGGGTATAGTAAATCCCTTCCCCCTTCCGCTTCTCTCTCTTAGCGGTGAGCTCCATGTAGGGCTCGGCGGGGAAAAGCCGTTGCTGGGCTTCTTTTACCTCTTTTTTAATCAGTTCCGGCACATAGCCGAGATACTGCTCATATACTGTTCCCAGCACATCGGAGCCAATAGTGGCAAAGTTCCAGTCAGCAAGCCCGCCGGGAACCTCATAAAGCCCCTGAATGATGTCCGACAGAATTCTATCATTATGAACAGAAACTAAATCCCAGCGATCCATAGCCAAGGGGAAAAGGTCGCTGTCATACAGGTCGGCAAATTGGTGAAAAATGTCCCGCAAGCTGCCCATAAGGTCAGTCTTTCCACCAGAACTCTCCCACTGATGACGAGCAGCTAATAAATTCCTATCTATAAGGCCTCTATCCTCAGCGGTGCGAATAAAAATGAGGCGATTGAGTAGATGCTGAACTAGCTGGTCAACCTCGGGCCAAGTAAGCCTTTCTTCTCTATCATCCTTATAGTAGAGGTAAATTGCATTGAAAAGCGTTTCCCGCCAGTCTCTTAGCTGAGCATAAAGCCGCTTTTCAACAGCTAGACGTGGCGGCAGACGTCCATATGCTTCGGCCTCTTTATCTAAGTCTCCTGCAGCGACCGCCTCACGTGACAGTAACCAGAGGCGGTGAAAGTCCGAGGGGTAATTTTCACAGGTGAGGTTAAGAAATGCAATTTGGTTGATGTCCCTTGTTTCACGCTCAGCGTTGAAAACCCGTAGCGTCTTAAAATTGGTAAGAACAGCCCAGGTAACCCCTTTGTTGTAAGCATAACCTATCGCTTGCCTAATCCATCTCTCTTCATTTATATCGACATGCAAGGCTTTAATCTCGAGGCAAAACTTAGACACCTTATTCAGTTTGAACAGGTAGTCTACCCGCCCTGCTGTTATCGTTTTCTCCGCCTCAACCTCGTCCAGATTTGAAAAATCCCAGCCGAGAGCTTCAAATAGAGGCTGTATGAAAACATCCTTGGTATTAGCCTCTTTGTAACGCTTAATTGCACGACCGTCTAATCCCTCGTATTTAGCTATCAGCCGCTGCATCTCTTGCTTTGCCTCTTCGGGTGTCATCTCCATCTTCTCACCCCCACAAATCCTTTTTCGCCCTTATAGCCGCATCCAAAATAAAGGGTCTCCGCTTTCACCCCCACAAGTCCTTGCTTTCCTCCTCAGCCTTCTTCTTTAGCTCTATCGCCTCGCGGAAGCCAAGCTCCTTGTAGGACTGGGGTGAGCCATATTCCCTGGTCCTCACCACCACCGGCATGGGGACGGCATGACCAAAGATTAGCGCCTGCTGCTTGGTCTCCAGCTTGGAAAGCACCGCCTTGAGCTCGCTCTTGCCTGGAACCCCGGTGAGCACGCTCTCGATGTCCCGCTCATTGTCGAGGAGGCATGTTATCTTGGTTCCCATCTGGCTCATCACCTCCTCATCGATGCCGCTGGGGCGCTGGTCGATCACCAGCAGGGTGACATTATACTTTCTCATCTCGCGGGCAATGGTGCCAAAGATGGTCTGGTTTGCAATAGCTGGATTGAGGAACTTGTGCGCCTCCTCGATGGTGATGGCCAGGGGTTTGGGTTTAGCAATCTCCTCGCCCATGGCCCTCTCCACCTTCTCCCGATACTGGGCGTGGATGCGCCGCGTCAAGAGGTTGGCCACTAAAACGTAGGCGGTAATATCATCGTAGCGTCCGAACTCCAGAACGACATTTGTCCCCCGGTCGAGATACTCCAGGATGCGCTGGATGGCGTTATCCCTGGCATGGGGAACGAGGAAGCGAAGCCTTCTCAGCGCCTCGAGGCGACGCCTGAGGGCAGCCATGGTGGCTTCATGCTCCCCCAGGGCCTTTGCCAGCTCATTGAGCTCCTCCCTGCCCTCGAGGGCGAGAAAGCACTCCAGCCACTGGCGCTCGCCAAAGTGGCGGGCAAGGCGATAGGTGGCTTGAGCCGCGGCCTCGGTAAGGTTCAGCGTCTCCCCTAGCATCTCGATGTCCTCAGGCTCGATCTCGTCGTAGCCGACCTCGACCACGAAGTCGGTTGACACCTTGCGGCGGCGGGCGCTCTCCTCGTCGAGGGCGAAAACAGCTACCTTGGAGGGGAAGAGCTGCTTTAAGCCCTTCACCTTGCGCCCCTCCTCGCTGGTGCCCTCCCAGCCATACTCGCTGTGCATATCGAAGACCAGGTTCGCCGCCGCATTCTCCTGTATTATGCCGATGAGAAGCAGCCTGGCGAGGAAGGTCTTGCCGGTGCCGCTCTTGCCGAAGACGCCGTTGGAGCGTTTTACAAACTCAGTGGGATTGAGCCGCACCTTTATCTCCATGTCCAGCGGGGTGCCAATCCAGAACTGTTTCTCCTCCACCCGACCAAAGACCCATTCCACATCCTGCTCGCTGGCCTCTTTCACCACCGAGAAGTGGGCGGGGACGGTCTTCACCTGCTGCGGCCCCTCAAGCAGGCTCAAGGCATCGCCGCTCAGGGTGAGCTGCGGCTGAACATGGACCCTGCCGAAGGTGCTGGTTCCAGCCACGACCTCGGCGATAAAGGGATCGGAGACCTCGGGGGGATTTATCATCAGCCTCGAGTCAATGGCATCCAGGGCGATGTCGGTGATCATGCCCAAAAAGCGCCCCTTATCGCCCTCGATGGTTACGTAGCGCCCGACGCCGATGTCCTCAACCGAGGTGGCGCTGTCCAGCTTAACCTCCACCCCCCTGCTCAGCGAGCCTGAGACCACAAGCCCGAGCCTTTTCTCGTTTTCGCCCTTGTTCTCGTTATGTAAACTTTCGCTCACCTTCTTATTCTCCTCAGGATGGTGTTCAGCCTGTTTGGCTCTGCCCCCAATAGCACTGCCAGCTTCTTGCCCGCCGTCACCAGAAAATGGCGCGGGTCTGGCTGCGCCTGGGCGGCATGGCGCAGGGAGGCGGCAATTAGCTCATCGGCCTGGCCTTTAGCGGCGACGAGGATGCTCAGGAAATCGAAGGACTGGCTGAATTTTTCGACCTCTTCAGCGTCGCACACATAGACAAAGCTATGGATTCTTGCTGGCCTCGGTGGGAGGTAGTGATGAAGTTTTTCGTCCTCTTCGCCCTCCCGGTGTCCCACCACCAGGGCAGTGAAGTCGGTGCGCAGCAGCTTGGCCAGTTGCGGGCTGGAGCGGAAGATGTCCTCTTCCTCGACCTCCTCCCTCCCCCGGGCGATGGGGTGACGGCCGGGCTCGATGCTTGTGGTGGCGGCATCGCAAACGACCCCATAGATCTCTATCTCCCCCTCCCTGGTCTTCACCAGGCTGCCGAAGGGGGGAGGCTGGTGCAGCTCATAGCACTGCGCCATAAACTCGCCGGTCGAGGCCTCAATGATTTCACCTATCTTAGCTTGCAAACCGATTCTCCTTTTTTACGCCTCCGCGCTTTGAGAAGGACAAACACGCTGTTAGATTTTCCACTTCCCCTTAAAATATGTATCCTTTACGCTCTTCGCCTTGGTTTCTGCCCACGATTCCAACCCCATCCTC
>DAOUOW010000013.1 GCA_030626475.1 Chloroflexota bacterium
CAGCAGCAAACCCGCTCCCAGAGTGCTGATAATGGTCACCACCGCGGGCCTGACTCGCTGCACCACCTCAATTGTGGAGAGCTCCTCTTCAGTGACTGTGATCTCAATAGGAGTGGGTTCTGGCTCATCGTCTAGCAGGAGATAGGCTGCGATGCCACCAGCGACACCCCCTATGGCGCCAACAAAAAGGGCAACAATCGCAGTCAGAATAAGCCATCTGCCAAGACTTACCTCCATGATAAATGCCACCCAAACCTTTCGATAAAATTTTAGCATGTTGCAGTCCGACAAGCAAATAGAGGTCAAAACGAGGATAGCCCTTTACAACTAGGCCGATAACTTGTATAATATGTCAAAAATAGATAGCCCTGACTGGGGGTCGGAGACCTTCAGTCTTTTTTAGTAGCGGGGGCAGGAGGTGCTAAAATGGCTGAGAAGGGAAATTTCCTTACACCAGAGGGCTTAGCAAAGCTTGAGGAGGAACTGGAACATCTGCGCACCGTCCGCCGACAGGAGGTAGCAGAGAAGATTCAAAAGGCCAAGGAGCTGCGCAGCACTGTGAGTTCTCCCGAATACGAGGAGGCTAAGAACGAGCAGGGCTTCGTTGAGGGCAGGATCCTAGAACTGGAAAGGATCATCAAGCATGCAGTTATAATCCATCCTGAGGCCGCTGATTCGGTTCAGCTAGGGTCAAAGGTTACGGTACGCCATCAGGATGGCAGTGAGGATCACTACACCATTGTCGGCAGCGTTGAGGTAAACCCCGGCGAGGGCAAAATCTCTAACGAATCGCCTGTCGGCAAAGCACTCCTAGGCAAGCGGTTAGGCGATGAGGTAAAGGTAAAGGTTCCCGCAGGGGTGCTTAAGCTGACGATAACGGAGATAAAGTAGAAACATGGCTCGAATAGATACCATAGTTCAACAGCGCCGGGATAAGCTCGGCAGAATTCGCCAGCGAGGTATCGACCCTTACCCCCACCGCTACCACCGCACCCACACCGCAAAGGAGGCTGTTATCCTTTTTGAGAAGTGGGAAGGAAGCGGTGATAATCCCCCCCAGGTGAGCCTTTGTGGTCGCATAATGAGCTCTCGCCCCATGGGGAAAGCAACCTTCATCGATATTCGCGACGGCAGTGGCAAAATCCAGTGCTATTTCCGCGGCGACTCCCTGGGGGAAGAGAGATATGAACTGCTCAAGGAGTTCGATATCGGGGACTTTATTGGCGTCAGCGGCACGATGTTCAGGACAAAAAGCGGAGAGATCACCGTGGCTGCCTCCGATTTCTCCCTGCTCTGCAAGTCGCTTCAGCCCCTGCCCGAGAAATGGCACGGGCTCACCGATGTCGAGAAGCGCTACCGTCAGAGATACCTCGACCTCATCTCCAATGAGGAGATTGTCCCAATATTCGAGCTTCGAGCTAAGGTCATCGCCGCGATAAGGCGCTTCCTCGATGAGCGAGGCTTTATCGAGGTGGAAACCCCGGTACTCCATTACGTTGCCACTGGAGCCAGGGCTCGCCCCTTCATCACCCATCATCAAGCCTTAGACCAGGACTTATATTTGCGCATCGCCACCGAGCTGCACCTCAAGCGACTCATCATCGGCGGTTTGGACAAGGTCTATGAGATTGGCCGCATCTTCCGTAACGAAGGCATATCGACAAAGCATAACCCTGAATTTACCATGCTCGAAAGTTATGAAGCCTACAGCGACTACAACGATGTGATGAATATGGTGGAGGAGATGGTCTCCACTGTTGCCCAGGAGGTCCTGGGGACAACGAAGGTCAGCTTTGGTAGCATCGCCCTGGAGCTTTCACCCCCGTGGCAGCGCATCACCCTGCGCGATGCCATCACCAAAGGATGTGGCATTGATTTTGAGCAGCATCTGGACGAAGATTCCCTGCGCCGTAAGATGCAAGATATGGGTTTGGATGTGCCTGACACCGGTGGCCGGGGAAAGCTGATCGACCGCCTGGTCACCAACTTTGTTGAACCCAATCTTATTCAGCCCACCTTCGTCATCGACTACCCTATTGAACTCTCGCCTCTGGCAAAGAGAAAGCCAGATAGCGACCATCTGGTGGAGAGGTTTGAGACCTTTGCCGGGGGGATGGAGATCGCCAACGCCTTCACCGAGCTCAACGACCCCATCGAGCAGCGGGAGCGCTTTCAGCAGCAAACGCTCCAGCGCACCCTGGGGGATGAGGAGGCGGAGAGGGTGGACGAGGATTTTCTGGTCGCCCTGGAGCATGGCATGCCGCCCACAGGGGGGCTGGGACTGGGCATTGACCGCTTGGTGATGCTGCTCACCGACCAGCACTCCATCCGTGAGGTGATCGCCTTCCCCCAGCTACGCACCAAGTAATGGCAAAAGAGGGTTATACTGGCCACAGGCCAGAGATAATAAAGTCGAAGGAGGTGAGAAATGCCAGTTTGCACCAAATGTGGCGGCGAGATACCAGAGGAGAGTAAATTCTGCCCCAACTGCGGTGCCAAGGTGGTTGTGCCCAAGCCGCCAAAGATTAAGGAGGCCCCGGAAATTGGCGAGGGGGTATTTGGCCTACCAGATTGGCTTGCCTTGATCGGCGCCCTGCTGCTCCTTGTCGGCCCCTTTTTGACCTGGATAGAAGTCTTGGGAATTTCAACTCAAGGACTGGAATCGGCGGGATTGTCACCCTCAGGGCCACTCCTGTATGTATTCGGGGCGCTTTGCCTGATAGCGGTGATCGTAGCCAGAAATCTGGGGCGTATTTCTGCAATGGTCTATGTTAGTCTCGCCCTGTGCGCCCTGGCCATTGTTGGGCACTTTGTCTATGTTCTCTACGATCTCGACTTAGATTGGGGAGATATAGCCGTGGGTTTCTACGTCGCCGGGGCAGGAGCGGTATTGGTGCTTGTGGGAGGGATCACAAGGCTGCTGATGAGGACGGAATAGTCAAAGTTTGTTATCCGACCAGAGCTGTGAACTGGAGGCAGGGGGATATTTGTGCTCAGTCTGCAATTTATCCATGAAAACCCGGATCTCGTTCGCGCGGCGCTGGAGAAGCGCCAGTTCAGCGAGCCCCTGGATGATATCCTGGCCCTGGATGAGCGCCGCCGCAGCCTGCTCCCTGAGGTAGAGGCACTGAGGGCAAAGCGCAACCAAGTGAGCAAGAAGCTGGGCAAGATGGATGAGAAGCCACCTCAGCTCATTGAGGAGATGCGGGAGATAGGGAACAGAATTAAGGCCCTGGACGAGCAGCTCAGGGCAACCGAGGAGCAGCTTAACGACCTCCTTTTGCGCATCCCCAATATCCCTCACCCCAGCGTGCCATTAGGCAAGGATGAGAGCGATAATGTAGTGGTGCGAAGCTGGGGGGATATGCGAAAATTCGATTTCAAGCCCCTGCCCCACTGGGATTTGGGCGAAAAATTGGGAATCATCGATTTTGCCCGGGGGGCTAAGCTCTCAGGCACCCGCTTCTATATCCTCCGCGGGCTCGGGGCTCATCTTCAGCGAGCCCTCATCTCCTTCATGCTCGACCTCCACATAACGGAGCATGGCTACACCGAGATATATCCCCCGTTCATGGTGAAGCGGGAGTGCATGATAGGTTCAGGTAATCTGCCCAAATTTGCCGACAACCTGTACCACGACGAGGAGGATGACTTCTGGTTTGTGCCCACCGCCGAGGTGCCGCTTACTAACCTTCACCGCGATGAAATCCTGCCTCCGGGCACCCTTCCCCTCTACTATGTGGCCTGCACCGCCTGCTTTCGCCGCGAGAAGATGTCTGCGGGGAAGGATACCAGAGGAATTAAACGGGGACATCAATTCGACAAGGTGGAACTCTACAAGTTTGTCGAGCCTGAAACTTCAGATGAAGAGCTGGAGAAGATGGTGAATAACGCTGAGGAGGTCTGCCACCGGCTGGGCATCCCCTATCGAGTGCTGGAGCTATGTAGCGGTGACCTGGGCTTTGCCTCAACCAAATCCTACGATATTGAAATGTGGGCTCCTGGCTGCGGCGAATGGCTCGAGGTCAGCTCTTGCTCCAATTGTGGCGATTTTCAGGCACGCCGTGCCAATACTCGCTTTCGTCCTGAGCCTGGGGCAGGACCCCGCTTCGCCCACACCCTCAACGGCTCAGGACTTGCCCTGCCCCGTGTGGTCATCGCCGTGCTCGAGAACTGTCAGCAGAGCGATGGCAGCATCATTGTGCCCGAGGCGCTCCGCCCCTACACTGGGTTCGGAGTTATCAGGTAGCCTGTTTATCGCGGAGGTTAACTATGCTAACCATAGCATGTCCCCAGTGCGGGCAAGAGATTCAGGTGTTCCTCATGGAGTCAGCCTACCAAGGCCCCCTCAAATGCGCCAAGTGTAAAGGGCTGTTTAAGATCAGTATAGAGGGCGAGAAGATCAAATCTTGGGAGCCAATGACGGAGGAGGAACTGAAGGCAGCCCAGGAAATGGAAGCTCTGAAAGCCAAATTTAGGCGCAGTCCGTCCGGTGATTGAAGAATACCATGATGCTTCCTCAGAAGCCTGAAAAAACACCTGAGCGCAGTATAGAGGTGACTCGCATCTATCTTGACCGAGGCGGGACAGTCGCCCGTTCGCTGTGGGTCACAATAAGCCCCAGGAACCCTCTGCTGAAGCTTGCTTTAGCACCGCTCATCATCGCCCTGATGATGGCACTGCTCATTCTGATGCTGGTGGCGATGGGATTCATGTTGCTCGCCATAGCTCTGATGCGGGCAATATCATTGGCACGGCATAGAAATTCCTCCCGCTTTCGGTTATAATAGCCTGCGGTCGTCGATGATAGCACAGGCTATCCTGCAATCCAAACAAAGCTACGAGATTCTTGGAGATCGTCTCCTGTTGGCTTTGGACGGGAGGGGTGACCGAGCGGTTTATGGTGGCGGTCTTGAAAACCGCTGTCTCGAGCAATCGGGACCGTGGGTTCGAATCCCACCCCCTCCGTTTTTTCCGACCTTGGGGCTACACTGGTAAAAACCCTTAGCTATAATTAATAAGGCTAGCTTACAAAGAGCTTATCGAAAGGGGCGAAAAATGAAGATCCACGAGTACCAAGCCAAAGAGATCCTGGCCAAGCATGGTGTCCCCGTGCCCAAGGGAGGGGTGGCAGCCACGCCCAAGGAGGCAAGGGACATCGCCTCTCAGCTGGGAGGGAAGGTGGTAATCAAGGCCCAGGTATACGCCGGAGGCCGGGGCAAGGCGGGGGGGATAAAGACCGCTGCCTCCGCCGATGAGGCGGAAAAACTGGCCCAGGAGATGATTGGCAGGCAACTGGTGACCCATCAGACCTCGGCCGAAGGGGTGCCAGTGGAAAAGGTCCTGGTCGAGGAGGCGGCGCCAATTGAGCGCGAGTTATACCTCGGCATCGTCATCGATTCTGCTCGGGGACTTCCGGTGATTATGGCCAGTGAAGCTGGTGGCGTGGATATTGAAGAGGTGGCAGCCAAGACACCCGAGAAAATCATCAAAGCCTACATCGAACCGGTAGCCGGTTTTCAGCCCTTCATCGGGAAGAAGCTCGCCTATGGGATGAATCTGGCTCCAGAGCAGATAAGGCCAGCTACCCAGCTAATAGGAAACCTCTATCAAGCCTTTGCGGACAAGGACTGCTCCCTGGCAGAGATCAACCCCTTGGTCGTTACCTCTGATGGCAGGCTGCTGGCCCTGGATGCCAAGCTCAACCTGGACGACAATGCCCTTTTCCGCCATCGAGATTACGCTGAGCTTCGCGACCCAGGGCAGGAGGATGAGCTGGAGTTGGAGGCATCAGAGCATAACATCACCTACATAAGACTTGACGGCGATGTCGGCTGCATGGTCAACGGCGCAGGGCTGGCCATGTCCACCATGGACATTATCAAGCTCAGCGGTGCCGAACCAGCAAACTTCCTCGATGTCGGCGGTGGAGCCAGCGATGAGATGGTGACCAAGGCGTTCATCATCCTGCTCTCCGATCCCAAGGTTAAAGCGGCACTGATCAATATCTTTGGTGGCATCCTCAGGTGCGACATCGTAGCCCGAGGTGTGATCGAGGCGGCGAAACAGGTGGAGGTAAAGGTGCCTCTGGTGGTCAGGATGAGAGGGACAAACGTCGATGAAGGGATGAAGCTCCTGGCCGAATCTGGCCTGCCTGTAATCCTGGCCCACGACCTTAAAGATGCCGCAGAGAAGGTTGTGGCAGCAAAGGAAGGGCGCTTGACCGCCTAGTATAAGGAGGAATGATGAGCATCCTTGTTGATGAAAATACACAACTTCTGGTTCAGGGGATTACGGGAAGCGAGGGCAGCTTCCACACCAGAAAATGCATCGAATATGGCACCAAGGTCGTTGCCGGGGTCACCCCAGGGAAGGGTGGCTCCTCTTTTGACCAAATCCCGGTGTTCAACGAGGTGGAGCGGGCAGTAAAGGAGACCGGGGCCAATGTCAGCATGATCTTCGTCCCCCCTGCCTTTGCCGCCGATGCCATTATGGAGGCCGCCGATGCCGGGATCGCCCTAGTGGTGTGCATCACCGATGGCATCCCAACGCTGGACATGGTCACTGTTATTAACTATTTGCACGGGAAAGCTACCCGTCTTATCGGGCCCAATTGCCCCGGGCTTATTTCCCCCGGGAAATGCAAGGTGGGGCTTATGCCCGGGGACATCCACCGGCAGGGGAATGTCGGCGTCGTCTCCCGCAGCGGAACCCTGACCTACGAGGCGGTAGCACAGCTAACAGAGCAAAACATCGGGCAATCCACCTGCATTGGGGTTGGTGGTGACCCCCTGATCGGCACCACCTTCGTCGATGTATTGAGGCTCTTTGAAAAGGACCCGCAAACGAAGTTGGTAGTCCTTATCGGGGAGATCGGGGGCACAGCAGAGCAGGAAGCAGCAGAGGTTATGAAAAAGGAGATGACCAAGCCCATCGTCTCCTTTGTTGCCGGGAGTACGGCACCGCCGGGGAGAAGGATGGGACACGCGGGGGCGATCATCACTGGAAGCTCGGGGACAGCTAATGAGAAGATTGCGGCTCTCAAAGCCGCCGGGGCTGCCATAGCTTCGAGCCCAGCGGAAATTGGCATCGTCGCCCGCAAAGTATTGGAGAGCCGGGCTTGAGAATACTAGCGACCAACGATGATGGCATCTATGCTCCAGGGCTCTGGTGCCTGGTTAGGGCGCTCACGCAGGTGGGTGAGGTGGTGGTGGTGGCTCCCGACCGGGAGCAGAGCGGTGTGGGCACATCGGTGACCCTCCATCACCCGGTGAGGGTGAGGGATATAAGGTCTCCAGTAAGACGAGTGAGGTGCTACGCCATTGAGGGAACCCCTGCCGATTCCGTCATCCTGGCCCTGGGGGTGCTCCTCGATGACAAGGTAGACCTGGTGGTCTCCGGTATCAATGAGGGCCCGAATCTGGGCAGCGATGTCCTCATCTCGGGGACTGTGAGCGCTGCTCTTCAGGGCTACCTTCAGGGCATCCCCTCCATTGCCATATCGGTGGGCGCGATGGAGAATATTCATTTCGATGGCGCCGCCAGGTTGGCAGCGGTGATGGCACGGATGATCGAGGCTAAGGCCTTGCCCCGAGAGATATTGCTTAATATAAACCTGCCCAATTTGCCCCAGGATCAGATCCAGGGCATTGAAATCACCCAACTCGGGCACAAAAGCTACGGGGATGAGATCAAAGAGCGGCATTACGGCGCAAGAAGACTTTTCTGGATCGTCCGGGGCAGGTTAGAATTGGAGCCAGAGGAGGGCTGGGAGCTAGAGGAGGGCACCGATATATGGGCGCTGCTCAGGAACAGGATCTCAATCACTCCCCTTCACAGCGACCTGACAAGCGCCGCGGCGCTTTCCACCCTTAAACAGCTATCAAACGCCATTTTCCAAGACCTGGGCAAGCCTCCAGAGTAGTCATTACCCTTTAGCTCTGAATCTAGCTGGCTTTCCTCTGGTATTCGTGGAATTGAATGAACTTCCCTAGGGCGCGGCTTGCCCGTTCCAGCGAGAGGTAAACGGGGATATTCGCCTCATACAGCTCCCGCTGCACCCGCCCCCGCAACCCCGGAACGGGTGGACCCATCCCTGCCTGAAGAACTACGATTAAAGGCTTGCGGTGAATGTCTTCATGGTCGAACTTGATAATGGTATCCAGCACCTTACGGACTTGTCTGTCCATTGCTGGTAGTAGCACCTGCGCATCCTGGCTGGCCAAGGCTGCCCGGTCAATCCCAGAAAGCACCAATGATATGGGCATGGCGAAGACGATGGAATCAATCCCGGGATCAGCAGCCACGGGCTGCAAGGCGCGCAACAGGAGGTTGATATCCCGAAGCACTATCCCTATATCCAGAGGGTTTCTTATGCTCGTTCCCTCCGGCGGTATAAAGCTTCCTAGCTCCCTCAGCGTTTTCTCAATCAGGGTTGGAAGCTCAAGCCCCTCCCGAGCACAGACATCGGCGCCAGCAACACTATTCCCTCCACCAGCACCGAACAATGCTATCCGCCTGCTGGGCAGCGGATCCAAGTAGAGGAAGGTCATGGTGACATCGAAGAGCTCTTCTAAGGTATCAACCCTCACTGTCCCCGTTTGCCGATAGAAGGCATCCCATATCTCCTCCTCGCCAGCCAGGGATCCGGTATGGGAAGCCGCCGCCTTGGCCCCCCATGTGGTCAGCCCTCCCTTCCACACGATGACCGGTTTCGTCTTATTGATCTCCCTCACCAGCTCGATCAGCCTCTTCCCATCCTTAACCCCCTCCAGATACATACAGATGATGCCCGTCTCAGGATCAGTGGCCAGGTATTCAAGAAAATCGGTGCTATCAAATCCTAAAGCATTGCCAAAGCTGACCGCCTTGCTGAAATAGATGCCAAACCGAGCGCCATCGCCAGTAAACACGCCAGCATGCCCACCGCTCTGGGAGAGGAAGGCCACAGGGCCAGCTTTTGGGTCAAATACGTCCCAGGTAGTCAGTCCCACGGCAGGCACATGAAGCCCCATGCAATTGGGGCCAACGATTCTTAGCCCCCCTCTCTTCGCTATCTCCCCAATCTGCCGTTCCATCTCTATTCTCTTTTCCTCACCCGTCTCTCCGAACCCTGCGCTGAAGATATGGACATTCTTAGCATTGGCGGCAATGCAGTCCTCCAGCACAGAGGCGACAGCAGCGGCAGGGACGGTTACGATAACCAGGTCAATGGGCTCGGGGACTGAGGCCAGGTCGGGGTAAGCCTTTAGACCCCGGATCTCTCCATCCACCGCCTTGGGGTTGATGGGGTAGATGCGTCCGCGAAAGCCAGCGCGCTGTAAGTTGGCCACGAAATCGCCCCAAGGTGGAGACTTCCTCTGTGCCCCCACTATGGCCACTGTCTTAGGATTAAAGGCAACCTCAAACTCAGGATCCCAAGCCATGAGTTCCCTCTCTTTACTCGCCAGAGTGTAAGACAGGAATGAGGGGATGTCAAGCGCTTCCCAAAAGGGGCAAAGGCGAGATTAGCCCGCCAACAAGCCAGCAGCAGTCATCGCCTGCGGCTTAGCCAGCGCCGCCACCAAGGCTGCTTTGCCTCTGTCAGCAGCTTCACCTGCTCCTCCAGGTGCTGGCACTGAGCCTGCCAGTAGGCTACCTGGGCGTAAAGCTCGGCCTTCTCCTGCTGCAAGGCCTTGACCATGTCCAGGGTTTTGTCTAGGGTCTTGTCTAGAGCACTGGCTGGCGTTTTGTCCACCCCTGGACGGGCCACAGCCGTCTCGCCCAGCCCGCTGATACGATACTCCGCACCATAGCGCCCAGGCATCAACTCTGCTTTGATCTTGCCGCTCTTGATCTGGCGCCGGATAGTTCTCTCCGACAGCCCCATGGCTTCAGCAGCCTCAGCAATTGTCAACCCCTGACCAGACATTTGATGTCCACCCTAGACAAAGGATAGCCAAGGCCTGGACAAATGTCAATACCCTGGGCTAGAAACCCTTGTCAACATCTCAGGGGACATGGGGGTTAAAGCTGTGGCTCAGCAATGAAGGAACTTAGTGCCGAGGGCGGGACTCGAACCCGCACGGGCTATCCACCCAAGGGATTTTAAGTCCCTCGCGTCTACCGATTCCGCCACCTCGGCTTTTTCGCCTTTTCGCCCTGCAAGCCTTCAATAGAGAAAATCGGGGTTTTTTCAGTATTTCCCCGATCTTAAAAGACAAACAGCAAGTTCGAAAAAAGGCGACGGGCGGATTCGAACCGCCGCATAGGGGTTTTGCAGACCCCCGCCTTAACCACTTGGCTACGTCGCCATAAATTCTACCGAGGAAGAGACAAGATTCAGCCTCGCGACCTTGCCCTAAGAATCCTTTTCAAATACTCACTTTGGTGCTGCAATTATAACAACGGAGACAAAACTGGTCAAGCAGGAAAAAGCAAGACACAGAGGGCAAAAAAGTCTACAATAGCACCGTCAGGGAATAGTGCTTTGGCATCAAACCAATAGCTATTGTAGGAGGTGCTAGTATGATAGTCCATAAATATCTCGACATACCACCAACAGAAGACGCTCCCGGTGTCCTTCGTCGCGTAGTTATAGGGCCTGACGAGGGCGCCCCGCGGTTCATTATGCGGGTGTTTCACGTTGAGCCGGGATGTTCCACCCCGTTCCATTCACATTGGTGGGAGCACGAGGTGTTTGTGTTGGAGGGTGACGGGGTAGTAAAGAGTAGAGAAGATGAAAGCAAAATCGGAGAGGGGATGGTGGTGTTCATTGCCCCAAATGAGGAGCATTGCTTCACCAATACTGGCAACGGGGTTCTGCGCTTCATTTGCGTCATCCCTCTAAGTTAGCAAGACAATATAAAGCATGATGAGCATTAGGGTTCAGGAGGGCAAGAGAATAAGGCAATAGTTACCATAACTACAAGGAGGTGATGGATGGTTGGCCAAGAACCGAAATTAGAAAAACTCTTTACCCCTATTAGAATCAAATCTATGGAATTGAAGAATCGGATAGTGATGGCGCCGATGGGCACCCTTTTCGCCAATGCCGATGGCTCTGCCAGTGATAAGCTTATCGAATACTACGAGGTACGGGCTAAAGGTGGGGCAGCCCTCATCACCGTAGAGGTAGCTGAGGTCCATCCCTCGAGTGCATTTGGCTTTGGTGAGATGGGCATCGCCTCCATCTACGATGACAAATTCATCCCGAGCTGGAAGCGATTCTGCGAAAGAATCCACGCCGCCGGGGCCAGGGCCTCAATGCAGCTACACCATCCTGGGCGTCAGTTTCCGGCACTTGGCCCGG
The DNA here is from genome assembly GCA_030626475.1 of Chloroflexota bacterium. Classification (GTDB taxonomy): domain Bacteria; phylum Chloroflexota; class Dehalococcoidia; order E44-bin15; family E44-bin15; genus JADFVG01. The sequence continues at coordinate 11,291 of DAOUOW010000013.1, forward strand.
AAAGACCACCCTGGGCTCCATCAATCGTCCCCTGCCCCTGTCCCCTCTGCCAGGCAGTGCCTCACCAGATGAGTATAGCTGAGATCGAGGAAATGGTCCACGCCTTTGGGGAAGGGGCGCGCCGGGCCAAGGAGGCCGGTTTCGATGCGGTGGAGGTCCACGGTGCTCATGGTTACCTCATCGCCCAGTTCATGTCATCCTACGCTAATAGGCGCACCGATAAGTATGGCGGAGACCTTCGCAGCCAAATGCGCTTCCCAATGGAAATCCTGCACGCGGTGCGGGAGAGGGTAGGTCACAATTTCCCCATAGTCTTTCGCTTCAGCGCCGATGAGCGTGTACCTGGCGGGCGCACGGTGGAGGAGTCGGTAGCCATCGCCCCAATGTTGGTCGCCGCTGGTGCCGATTGTCTGAGCATCACCACCGGAGTTTATATCAACGGATTCACCTACATGGTTGCCCCCATGGCCGTCCCTAAGGGGCTCAATGTCGATGCCGCTGAGCGAGTCAAGAAGGTGGTGGATGTGCCCATCATCGTGGTCGGCAAGCTCAACGATCCCTTGATAGCGGAGCAGGTCGTGGCTCAGGGTAAAGCAGACCTGGTGGCTATCGGCCGGGGGTTGCTTGCCGATCCCGAGCTTCCCAACAAGGCAGCCGCTGGGCAGCTAGAGGATATAAGGTGGTGCACCGCCTGTAATCAGGGATGCATCTACACCTTGCTGACCGCCACTAAACTTACCTGCGCGGTTAATCCGGAGCTGGGTAAGGAGCGCCAGATGGCCATCACCCACGCTGCCAAGGCGAAACGGGTCCTGGTTGCTGGAGGCGGCCCCGCTGGTATGGAGGCAGCGCGGGTAGCCGCTCTCAGGGGGCATGACGTCACCCTTTATGAAAAAGATCCCGAACTTGGTGGCCAGTTCCGCATCGCCACCATCCCCCCGGCAAAGCAGGAGATTGTTCCCTTCCTCAAATACCTCTCTCGCCAGCTAGACAAGGCCGGGGTCAAGATAATGCTGGGGGAGGCGGTCACTGCATCCGTGGTTGAGAAGATGAAGCCCGATGCGGTACTGGTGGCAACTGGTGGCAAGCCCCTCATCCCGGATATACCTGGAATCAATGCCGATAACGTGGTTACCGCCCACGACGTGCTTACCAGCAAGGCTATAACAGATAACAAGGTGCTCATCGCTGGCGGGGGCATGGTGGGCTGTGAGACTGCTGACTTCCTCGCCGAGCGTGGCAGGCATGTTACCATTGTGGAGATGCTGCCTGAGATTGCCAGCGATATAGCTCCGGGACCCAAGTTCTTCCTCCTCCAGCGACTGGCAGAGCACGGGGTGAGGTCCATTACCTCTGCCACCATCAAGAGAATAACTGCCGACGGCGTCGTCATTGACCGGGAGGGTAAGGAGGAGACTATAGGCGGCATGGATACCATCGTCCTCGCCCTGGGTGTGGCCTCGGTGAGGGAGCTTGGCGATGAGATCAAGGGCAAGGTGAATGAGGTGTACGTCATTGGCGATGCCAAGACTCCAGCTACGGCTATGGAGGCTATCGCCGCCGGAGCAGAAATCGGGAGGCAGATATGAGCTGGTTGCTGAGCGGGGTTTTCCTGATTATGTCTCTGTAGCTTCGGCATCGAGTGCATCGGCTTCAATAACCGCTTTGAGAGCCGAAATACCAACCTCAAGCTGTTGGTCATCGGGCTGGCGGGTGGTCAGGGCCTGTAGAGCTAGGCCGGGAGCAAAGAGAGTCCTTACTATGCCGTGTTTGGCGTGCTCAGCGCCAAGGCGCATCAGTTCATAGCTGACCGCAGCGATGACAGGCAGAAGAAGAAGTCGCCACAGAAAGCGTTCATATATGGGGGGTCGCCCCAGGAATGTGAAGGCGATGATGGCAATGACCAGGACAATGAGCAGAAAGCCGGTGCCACAGCGGGGATGGGCGGTAGTGTATCTTCGGACCTCGTTCACCTCCATGTCTGCCCCGGCTTCGTAGGCATTGACCACTTTATGCTCTGCCCCGTGATAGCCAAAGACGCGGCCAATACCAGGTATCAGGCCAATGCTCCCAATGTAGGTAATGACAATGACAAGGCGGATTACGCCATCCACCAGGTTGCTTACACGATCTGAGCCTATGTATGGGTCAACAGCCCAGGTGATTGCCAGTGGGATTGCCAGGAACAAGACCAAGCCCATGACAAGGCCGAATGCCACCGCCCCCCAGAGCATAGCCGACTTGCCCTTCACCTCCTCTTCCCCCGTGAACACGTCAGCGGAGTAGAGCAAAGACTGAAGACCCAAGATGAAGGTTTCCACCAGCATAATGATCCCGCGCACTAGAGGGGTCCGCCTAAGCGAACCAGTGTATATAGTCGGCAGGCGTTTGGTGACTGTGATGATCTCATCGCTGGTTCGGCGAACGGCGATCGCTAGGTGCTTGCGACCACGCATCATCACCCCTTCAATAACTGCCTGCCCTCCATAGTAGAATGGTCGAGCCAAAATCCCCTCCTGGCTTTAGAACCCTAGCACAGCTTATTCCAAATTGTCAAAACGTGGCAAATCGTGTTCCTGGCATTGCCCAATCGGAGAATTGACACCGTGATGCTACGGACTAGATTCTGGGCATCGTGCTGTAATGGAAATGGCTGCTCATTGATATGAGGTTTACAAGAACTCTAGATGCGGTGTGCCATATTTTTGGTGAACAATTTCTCGGAGGTCTTTCTTGGTATCTTCGTCGTTGATCGTTTCAACCTCTGATATTTCCAGGCCATCTTCGTTTTTCTTGTATCTATGTCTTATTACAAAGCCGGGTATTAAGATTGACCTAAATCCTGGAAACTGACCGCAGCCCCCTACACCACAAGCGGTGAAGGGGCCAGCATCCCTAACCAGGCAAAGGACCTCTCTGCCATTATATGGTATTTTCTCCTCCTCTGATATCCAGTAGGATCCCGCGAGAAATTCTATTTCCTGCTGTAGGGGTAAATGAGCGAACTCCATCTTTGCCTCTTTATTCGTTTGATTTTCTTTCGGGTTCCCTAGCCCAAAGACATTGGAGCGGAAGAGGGGATTCGAACCCCCGACCTTCTCCTTGGCAAGGAGACACTCTACCAACTGAGCTACTTCCGCTCCTTTCGAACTAGTCCTAGATTCAAGTTGAGATGCCTTACGGCTTTCAGTGCCCTTGCCTCTATGGCGGCAGGCCTTCACCGTGCCCCGTGACACCCCCGCTCGAAAAAGTGCCGAGGAGGAGACTTGAACTCCTACGGGCTTTCGCCCACCACCCCCTCAAGATGGCGTGTCTACCGATTCCACCACCTCGGCATCTGGCAGGGGTGGGAGGACTCGAACCCCCGGCCTGCGGTTTTGGAGACCGCTGCTCTCCCTAACTGAGCTACACCCCTTTTTTCGAACTATTTGCTATGTCAAGTTGTAAAGCCTTTCGGCTTTCTCAAGCTGTTTCTCTATCAAACCCAGTTCTGGTACCCCTGGGGCGACTCGAACGCCCGACACGCGGTTTAGGAAACCGCTGCTCTATCCTCTGAGCTACAGGGGCTCTTTTGAACTATTTGCTGTGCCAGGTCGTAACACCTCTGACTCACTCGCCCCCGGGTTTCTGCTTTCGCACCGCTGGGACGCTACTCCATCGCCCCAGATGGTGGAGATAGGGGGATTCGAACCCCCGACCTCTGCGATGCGAACGCAGCGCTCTCCCGGCTGAGCTATATCCCCAGAGCGCAAGAATTATATCAAAAGCGTCCGAACAGTGTCAAGGTAAACCCCGCTTCACTTACCGATGCAGAAATTGCTGAAGATGGTCTCCAGAAGCTCGTCGGTAACCGTCTCGCCAGTGATCTCCCCCAATGCGTTTAAGGCGGCGGTGAGGTCGATGGTGACGAAGTCGTCGGGCATTTGGGCTTCGATGCTCGATAACGCTTGCTCCAGGTGGCTTTGCGCTCGCTCCAGGGCGCTCTTGTGGCGGGGGTTGGAGACTAGCAGGGCGTCAGAGGTGAAAACCCTCCCCCCGAGGACGCAGTCCACCATCCTCTCCTCCAGCTCCTCAAGGCCATCCCCAGTCAGGGCCGAGGTGGAGACCTTGGGCCAGGGGAGCCCATCGAGGTCAGCCTGGCTTGGCAGGTCTGATTTGTTGGCCACCACCACTACCTCCTTCCCACCCAGAAGGTCGATGATCTCCCTATCGGGGTCTTTGAGCGGCTCGCTGGTATCGATGACTAAAAGGACGAAGTCCGCCTGCTCGATGGCTCTCCGGCTGCGCTCCACCCCAAGCGCCTCCACCAAGTCCTTGCTCTGGACAATGCCCGCAGTATCGACCAAGACGAAGGGCACCCCCTTGAGGTTCACCACCTCCTCCAGGGTATCCCGGGTGGTGCCGGGCACGGGGGTGACGATGGCACGGCTCTGGCGCAGCAGGCAATTTAGCAGGCTTGACTTGCCCACATTGGTGCGCCCGACAATAGCGGTTCTCACCCCCTGGCGGTAGACTACCCCTGCCTCTGCACTGGAGATAAGCTCCTTCAGCATCTGGCGCGCACCCTCCAGCGTGGGGACTACCTCCTGCCCCTCGATCTCGTCCTCAGGAAAATCGATCCGAGCCGTGAGATAGGCAAGAACCCCCATCAACTGGCTGCGCACCTCCTTAAGGGACTGGGACAGCTTCCCCCCCAGCCCTTGCACCGCCACCCTCAGGCTCGCCGCTGTCTTAGCCTGAACCACGTCCAGAACTGACTCCGCCTGGGCGAGGTCGATCCTCCCATTGAGGAAGGCCCTCAGGGTGAACTCACCGGGATTTGCCATCCTGGCGCCATAGCGCAATGCCAGCCCCAGGATGCGCTGCAGGGGCAATGGGCCGCCGTGGCAATTGATCTCCACGATGTCCTCTCTGGTATAGGTATGCGGTGCCTCCATATAGGCAACGAGAACCTCATCGACGACCTCCCCCGTTTCGGGGTCGGTGATGTGCCCGTAAACCAGGCGCCGGTTCGAGAGGGGACGGGCGAACACCTTGCGAGCAACAGCAAGGGCATCGGGGCCGCTGAGGCGGACAATCCCTATTCCGCTCTCGCCGATAGGCGTAGAAATGGCAGCAATGGTATCCTGATACATAGCTATTTGACCGCCTAGTATACCTCTTTTGCCTCTGCTGAGCAAGAAAGGGCTCGCTTCGGCTGCCATTGACACATAGGCAAGGGCTTGATATCATATGACGATATCATCATCCGATAGAAACGGAGGCTGACATGCTCAAGGATTTCTTCCTCGGCTTCGTTAAGATTCATATCCTGTACCACGCTTCAAAGGAGCCAATCTACGGAGTCGAGATCTTAGAGGAACTGGGTCGGCATGGCTATCGATTAAGCCCTGGGACCCTGTACCCAACACTGCATCGCCTGACGAAGGAGGGCTACCTGTCTCAGCAAAGGAAACTGGTCGGTGGGAAGGTTCGCAAATATTATGCCATAACTGAGCAGGGGCTGGCCGCCCTCGACGAGGCAAGAGGAAAAATCACGGAACTGGTCGACGAGGTGCTCGAGGAAACATCGGATAAATAACATGAAACAAGCCGGCAACGAAACACAGAGCACGAGGCCCAGGGCCTTCGGCGTCAGCCGCAATGTCTTCTTCCTCGGCTGGGTGAGCTTCCTCACCGATGTCTCCAGCGATATGATCTTCAACCTTCTCCCCTTGTTCTTATTCAACGTCTTAGGAGTGGGGACAGCGATCATCGGTGTTGTCGAGGGCGTTGGCGACAGCGCTGCCACTCTGCTCAAAATTGTCAGCGGCTGGCTCAGCGATAGATTGGGGCGGCGCAAAGGGCTGACCGCCCTGGGCTATATCCTCTCCACCGTGGCCAAGCCCTTCCTGTATCTCGCCAACGTCTGGGGGGCAGTGCTTGCGGTGCGCGTCGCTGACCGGGCAGGCAAGGGGATTCGCACCTCGCCCCGCGATGCCATGGTTGCCGATTCCACCCCCCCTGAGAAGATGGGGCGCGCCTTCGGCTTCCACCGCGCCCTGGATACCTTTGGCGCCGTTACTGGCATCGCTGGTGCCGCAGCCATCGTCTTCTTCATGCAAAGGGGAGAGCAGCTACTCTCACGAGACACCTTCCAAATGGCGGTCATTATCGGCGTCATCCCGGCGGTGCTGGCAGTGCTGCTGCTTATCTTCTTCGTTCATGAGCGCAGGGCAGTTCGCTCCCTGAAGGAAAAGATGAGCGCGGCACCAGGTAGGGGCTTCGACAGGCGGTTCAAGATTTTCCTGGGGATAGTAGTCCTCTTCACCCTGGGCAACTCCACTGATGCCTTTCTCATACTGCGGGCACAGGACATCGGCCTCTCCGTTCTCCACATCCTCCTCCTGCTCGGGCTTTTCAATCTGGTCTACGCCTCAATGTCCTATCCCGCCGGGGTTTTATCGGACAGGCTTGGCCGGAAGGCTATCATCGTAGGCGGGTGGGCGATATATGCCCTCACCTATCTTGGGTTTGCCCTGGCATCAGCATCGTGGCATGCAATCCTGCTCTTCGCCCTCTACGGGCTTTACTTTGGAGTGGCAGAGGGGGTGACACGAGCCTTTGTCGCCGATGTGGTGCCCGAGGAGAGCAGGGGGACTGCCTATGGCCTGTATCACGGGGCTGTGGGGCTCACCCTCCTCCCCGCCAGCATAATCGCCGGCGTCCTGTGGCAGGTGATCAGCCCGGCAGCGACCTTCTACTTTGGGGCCGCCCTGGCCGGGACAGCGATGCTGGGATTTGCGCTGCTGATCAGGGAGTAGCTAATAGAGGCAGCATTTGACAGCCAGCAAACTTTGTGCTAGGCTTCACTTACGGCGCACGAGTTCCTATGGGGGTCTCGTGCAGATTTTTTCAGTGCAGTCTATTTGATCGTTCCCTCTCCGAGGGACCCTGGTGCCGGGTTTCTGACCCGCCTCGATCAAGCATTAAGAATGTTCGCTGGCCTGAGTGCTGGCGACCCAAGTAACGGCAGTGCGGCGCGCCATTCCCTAGAGTTTGATGTTAGGCTTTGCCTTTGGCAATTGCCAGACCAAATACAGCGGAGGTGTGAAGTGAGGAGAGCGATAGGGTTAGTGGTAGTGGCTCTTGTAATGTTGGCCGTGGTTCCTGTTCTTGTTCTGCCGGGGGCTGTTGGCGCTGACGACCCAGTAGTAGAAGAGTGGGTTGCCCGATACGACGGCCCGGCAAGCAACTACGACTCGGCTTCAGCCATAGCCGTGGACGGCTCGGGCAATGTCTACGTAACTGGCATCAGCCACGTAAGCGGCACTGACAGCGACTACGCCACCATAAAGTATAACCCCGATGGAAACCAACTCTGGGTCGCCCGCTACGACGGCCCGGCAGGCGACACCGACTCGGCCAAGGCTATAGCCGTGGACGGCTCGGGGAACGTCTACGTCACTGGCCAGAGCAGAGGCAGCGGCACCGAGGAGGACTACGCCACCATAAAGTATGACCGCGATGGAAAACAGGTCTGGGTTGCCCGCTACGACGGCCCGGTAAACGGGAATGAGGCAGCCGTGGACCTAGCTGTGGATGGCTCGGGGAATGTCTATGTCACGGGCTGGAGCTTTGGCAGTGGCACCAGTGCAGACTACGCCACCATAAAATATGACCCTGAGGGAGACGAGCTCTGGGTTGCCCGCTACGACGGCCCGCCAAGCGACTGGGACGGGGCTCTTGCCATAGCTGTGGATGGCACGGGCAATGTCTACGTCACCGGCCAGAGCAGAGGCAGCGGCACTGGCGACGACTACGCCACCGTAAAGTATGGCCCTGACGGGAATGAGCTCTGGGTTGCCCGCTACGACGGCCCGGCAAACGGGAATGAGGCAGCCGTGGACCTAGCTGTGGATGGCTCGGGGAATGTCTACGTCACCGGCTTTAGCCAAGGCAGTGGCACCGGCTGGGACTACGCCACCATAAAGTATGGCCCTGATGGAGACAAGCTCTGGGTTGCCCGCTACGACGGCCCCGCAAGCGACTGGGACGTGGCTTGGGACGTAGCTGTGGATGGCTCCGGGAATGTCTATGTCACCGGTGGGAGCAGAGGCACCGGCACTGGCAACGACTACGCCACTATCAGGTACGACAGTGATGGGGATGAGGTGTGGGTTGCCCGTTATGACGGCCCACAGAGCTGGAGCGATACTGGTCGTGCTATGGCTATCGATGGCTCGGGAAATGTCTACGTCACCGGTGGGAGCTTTGGCAGTGGCACCAGTGCAGACTACGCCACCATAAAATATGACCCTGAGGGCAATGAGCAATGGGTTGCAATATACGATGGGTCGGCAAGCAAGATGGACTTTTCCCTTGCCATTGCTTTGGACTCCTCTGGCAATGTCTACGTGACAGGGGTAAGCGATGGGGTGGGGACGAGCGGGGACTACGCCACCATAAAGTATTCCCCCCCACCTCCCGTCGGCGGCACCATAGTCCCAACAGACAAACTGGGGCTGGTGATGCCTTGGATCATGGCGGGAGCACTGATAGTGGCAGCCGGTGTGTCGCTAGCGCTGTGGAACAGGAAGCGGGGAGGTGAAAGAGCATCAGGGCGGTGACCCGCAGTCTTAGGTCTTAGCTGATACCACTTCCCTTTCCAAGGGTGGGCATTTCAGCCCAGCGTTATATTATCTATCAGCCGCGTTTTGCCGATCCTCACCGCCATGGAAACCAGAGCAGCGCCCTCAATCTGCGATAGCTCCTCCAGTGTATCGGGGTCGGCAATGCTGACATAGTCAATCCTCGCTCGGGGCTCCTTCTGGATCAGGGCGCTCATCTCCTGTCTCAGGCGCTCGGCGCTTCTTTCGCCCTTACTCCACAGCTCCTGCGCAAGGGATAAAGCGTTCCACAGCACAAGGGCAGCCTTTCGCTCCTCGGGGTCGAGGTAGGTATTGCGGCTGCTCATCGCCAGGCCACCGGGCTCCCGAACCGTGGGCACGGCGACGACTTCCAGGTCCATATTGAGGTCGGACACCATCTTCTTGATGACTATAAGCTGCTGAGCATCCTTCTGCCCGAAGTACGCCCTGTGGGGCTGGACGATGTTGAACAGCTTGGCGACTATGGTAGCCACACCCCTGAAGTGACCGGGGCGAAAAGCGCCCTCAAGCCTCTCGGTGACCTTTTCGACCTCGACCCACGAATTAAATCCTTCAGGGTACATTTCTTCAGCCGAAGGCATAAAAACAATGTCGGTGCCCTCCTTCTCCAGCAAGGCGAGGTCGCGCTCAGGGTCGCGGGGATAGGCAGCAAGATCATCCTTGGGGCCGAACTGGGCGGGGTTGACGAAGATACTGACGACTACGGTCTTATTCTCGGCTCGGGCCTGCTGCACCAGGGCGAGATGCCCTTGATGAAGGTAGCCCATGGTGGGCACAAAGCCAACCGGGGATGGCATCCCTTCTCTCAGCTTCCTGTATTCACCGATGTCGGTGACGACCTTCATCTATCTACCTAAGCGGAGCGCGCCAGCTCATCAATGATCTTCTCATCCATGGTGTAGCTCTGCTTTGCCGTGGGGAAGCTACCCGCCTGCACCTCAGACACGTAGTCGCTAACAGAGGTCTTAATAATGTCTGCGAGCTTGGCATATTGCTTGGCATGCTTAGGCACGAAGTCGGTGAAAAGTCCAAGGAGGTCGCTCACCACCTGAACCTGACCATCGCAGTCAGGGCCGGCGCCGATGCCGATGGTGGGAACGCTTACTCTCTCTGTGATCAGCTTGGAAAGGGGAGCAGGAACAGCCTCCAGCACGATGGAGAAGGCCCCCGCCTGCTCCAGGGCCTTGGCGTCATTCAACAGGCGCACTGCCACCTCAGGGGTCTTGCCCACCACCTTGAAGCCGCCGAGCTGGTGCACCGATTGCGGGGTAAGCCCGATGTGACCCTGAACCGGGATGCCACATTCCACAATCCGTTTCACCTTCTCAGCAACTGTCTCGCCTCCCTCCAGCTTCACCGCCTGCGACCCACCTTCCTGAATGAAGCGGGCAGCATTGCGCAGAGCATCATCGACGGAGGTATGGTAAGTCATGAACGGCATGTCGCCCACCACCAGAGCCCGCTCTGTCCCGCGCACCACTGCCTTGGTGTGATGGATCATCTCATCCATGGTCACAGGAATGGTGGACTCATAGCCCAAGACCACCATCCCCAGGCTATCCCCAACCAGGATAAGCGGCACCCCGGCCTCATCAACCAGCTTCGCCGTGGAATAATCATAGGCGGTAAGCATGGGGATCCTTTCGCCCCTCTGCTTCATCTCTTTCAGTTCACCAATAGTAACCCGCATCTTCCCCTCCTTATGTCAAACGGTATCTGCCGCTAGGTGCGGCGTCAACAAATCTTCCACGCACCCGAGAGTTCCTTTGAAGGGACAATGGCGTTTTGCTCATTCACATACACCAGCTTTGGCTCGATGGAGCGGGCTTCCTCATCGCCAACGACTGCATAGGAAAGAATGATGACCGTGTCCCCCCTGGAGACCAGCCTGGCCGCAGGGCCATTGATGCATATTTCGCCCGAGCCCTTCTCTCCTTCAATGGCGTAGGTCTGCAAGCGAGCTCCGTTGTTCACGTTGAGAACATGGACCATCTCGTAGGGCAAGATGTCTGCCGCCTCCATGAGCAGCCTGTCGATGCTGATGCTCCCCTCGTAGTCCAGGTTGGCATCGGTGACCCTGGCGCGATGAATCTTACTCTTGAGCACCGTTCTCATGACAACCCCTCCTTTAATAAGGACTCCAGCTCCCCAGCTCTCTCATTATCGATCTTCCCCTTCCCCAGGGCGATGGGAATGGTGTTAAGCCCCAGCTCCCGGTAGATGGAAACCAACTGCGGTGCCTTCTTTTCCAGAGCATCGAGGTGGCTTCTTATCGTCCCCAGATCGCCGCGAGCAATGGGGCCAGTGAGACAGCCAGGCAAGCCTACGTTTTCCAGATTGTTAACCGTTCCCCGAAGCAGGGGGAGAAGAGCCTTCGTTGCCTCCGGGGTGGAGACCCCGAAGACCTGCCACATATCGGTGGCCAGCTTGACCAGGGTATAAAGGTAGTTGCAGGCAAACACCGCCGCCGCATGATAGAGCACCTTGTCGCCAGCACCCAGCCTGACCCAATCCCCGTCCAGGGCTGAAGCCATCTGCTTCAGTATGCTGAGCAGGGGCTCCTCAGCTTCTATGGCGAAGGTGGAGCCGGGGATGTTCTCTATGGCATGGCTCACGCTGGCGAAGGTCTGAAGGGGATGAAAGGCGCCAACATTGGCACCAAACCCCCTCGCTGGCTCAAGAATATCCGTAGAAGCAGCCCCGCTACAATGAACAACGCTTTGATCGGCATGCCACTTTAGCCCCGCCACCACAGGGGCGATGACATCATCAGGTGTAGTGACGAAAACGAGCCCAGCGACATCGGCCGCCGCCTGTCCATCATCATATACCTTACACCCCGAAACAGCCTGTGCTAGGCGCTGGGCTGAGGCCTTAGTGCGACTGGAAACCGCCACCACGGGATATCCCTTGCCGCTCAGCCTTACCGCCAGAGCCGTGCCCACAGTCCCGGCACCGATGAAGCCAATATCAATCTTTTTCCCTTGTTCCATGCCTCACATCCTTAGCCGCAGGCACACCGGCAACAGTCTCAGCCTCGGTTGCCGCCCTCACCACTGCCCTGGCCATCACCTCTGCCGCCATTGAGCCGATAATACTTACATCCTCCACACCAGCCTCCCCAGCCTTCGCTGTAGAAAGGACAAAAATAGCATCGCCATCGGCCATGGTATGAGTGGGCCTGATCGCCCGGGCCAGACCATCATGAGCCATCTGAGCCACCTTATTCACCTGCTCCTTATTTAGCCAGGCATCTGTGGCCACAACCCCGATGGTGGTATTAGTGGGAACAGCACTCTTCGATTCCCTGATCTTTCTCATGATGTCGATAGTTCTGAAAAAGCCGCCGTCCTCGATGTTGCGCGGGCCGGCGATGACCTCCCCGGTTTCAGGGTCGACCACATCCCCAACAGCATTAACGGCGACGATAGCACCGATGGTGATATCGCCCACTTTCTCGCTTGCGGTGCCCAGGCCGCTCTTGGTCATCCTCTCGGGACCCAGTATCTTGCCCACGGTAGCACCGGTGCCAGCACCAACACTGCCCTCAGCCACCGGCCCGCTTGAGGCGGCAAGACAAGCCTTGTAGCCTTCCTCGGGGCCTGGCCTTACGCTGGCGCTGCCTATCCGGAGATCGAAGAGAATCGCAGCAGGAACGATAGGCACCCTTGCTACGCCGACATCATGGCCATAGCCTCGCTCCTCCAGATAGCGCATCACGCCGCTAGCAGCCTCAAGGCCAAAGGCGCTGCCCCCGCTGAGGAGGATAGCGTGCGCCTGTCCCATCCGGCTCATGGGGCGCAGGGGGTCGGTCTCCCTGGTGCCTGGCGCTGAGCCACGAACATCGACACCAGCCACCACTCCCTCTTCGCACAAGATCACAGTGCAGCCCGTGGCCGCCTCCTTATCGGTGTAATGACCAACCTTTATACCTGAAACGTCAGTAATAGCGTTATGCACTCCACAGCCCCCAGAACGAAACATCAGTAATAGCGTTGCGCACTCCACAGCCCCTAGAATGAAACAACCTTCTCAGGCACGCCCGAGAAGGCTCTTTGAAACCCTTATGGCCGTCTCGGTCGTAACCGATCCAAGCGACTTTTTTCGTTGTCTACGCTAGTTCTCTATCTCACCGCCGTAACGGTCGGTGGAGCATTACTCTAGCACAAGGTGCTTTGATTTGTCAATAGGTTTGCAAAGAGAGCTACAATCAACTCTGACACCTGGGACAAAAGTACGTCCCTCTATTGCGAACCGGGATGCGCTCAATCGGGGTGCCACATTTGGGGCACGGCTGACCACCACGATGGGCAACCTGAAACTCAAACTGCGCTGCCCCCGGCTCGCCATCGGGACGGCGATAATCGCTGATGCTCGCCCCTGAGCTAGCGATAGCCGCCTCCAGCACCTGACGCAGTGCGCCGTGCAGCCTCACCACCTCCTCCCATGAGAGGCTTTTTGCCCTCCTCAAAGGATGGATGCCGGCAGCAAAGAGGGCTTCATCGGCGTACATATTGCCGACACCGGCGAGAAAGCTCTGGTCACAGAGCACAGCCTTGATCGCAGCCGAGCGCTTTTTCGCCCCCTCCCTTAAAACCTCGGCAGTAAAGCCAGGGCCTAAGGGCTCAGGACCGAGCTTGCCCACAACCGTGGCTTCATCCTCTACCAGCCACATCATGCCCAGCTTGCGGGGGTCGCGAAAGCAGAGCTGGGTTCCATCATCGAAATGGAAAATAGCTCGAAAGTACGGCTCAGGTTCCGCAGAGGCTGGATTGAGCAGCAGCGAGCCGCTCATCCTGAGATGCAGGATTAGAGCCTCACCGCTCGAGAGACGCAAAATAAGGTACTTTCCACGCCTATCTAGCTTTTCTATAGTCCTACCTATTAAACGGTGAGAGAAGCGCCCTGATGAGGGAATTTGCACCGTTTTAGGCCAATTTAGGGTGACACCAGCGAAGCTTTGACCCACTATCCTGGGGGCGAGGTCTCGCTTTATGGTTTCCACTTCAGGTAGCTCAGGCATTTTTTCGCTCTAATCGCTGTGGTTGGAAAGTGTCAATTGCTATCGCTATGTCCTTTGCCGCAATTTCGTCCTAAACGCTGTGGTTGGAAATTGTCAATCGCTATCGTTATGCCTTTTTGCCCTCTTGCCCTAGTCCATCTGGCCCCAGTTCTTTCCTGCCTTCACCTCTACTTTGAGTGGAACGCTGAGTTTCATCGCCTGGGGCATGACCTCCGCCACCAATGCCCTCATCTCCCCCAGCTCCTCCGGGGACACTTCAAAGAGCAGCTCATCGTGAACCTGAAGGGTCATCTTGCTTCTAAGCCCCCTTCTCTCCAGCTCTTGATGAAGGTTGATCATCGCCAGCTTGATGATGTCGGCAGAAGTGCCCTGAACCGGCATATTTATCGCCATGCGCTCCGCCGCTGCCCTCACCTGGCCATTAGGAGAGTGGACCTCGGGGATATATCGCCTTCTGCCGAGAACGGTCTCAACATAGCCCCGCTCACGGACGAGGCGCTTTGTGGTCTCGAGGTACTCTTTTACCCCGGGGTATCTTTCAAAATAGGTGCTAATGAAGCGCGAGGCCTCCTCCCGGGAAAGCTCGGTGGCCTGCTCCAGCCCGTACTCGCTCATGCCATAGATGACACCGAAATTGACCGTTTTTGCCACCCGCCTCATATCAGGCGTCACCTCAGAGGCAGGCACACCAAAGACCTGGGAGGCAGTTGCGTTATGGATGTCCTCATCACGCTCAAAAGCGGCGATGAGGTGGGGGTCCTGAGAGAGGTGCGCCATCGCCCGTAAATCTATCTGGGAGTAGTCGGCGCTGAGGAGGAGCCAGTCGTCACCGGCGATAAACGCCTGCCGCACCTGCCTCCCCAGCTCGCCGCGGATGGGGATATTTTGCAGATTGGGATCGCTGGAGGAGAGTCGCCCTGTAGTGGTGCCAGTCTGGTTGAAGCTGGTGTGCACCCTACCCGTCTTGTAATTGATCAGGGCGGGGAGGGCATCAATGTAGGTTGACTTCAGCTTTGATAGCTGGCGATACTCCAGAAGCGGCTCGATGATGGGGTGAATGCCCTTGAGCCCCTCGAGGGCTGAGGCATCGGTGGAATAGCCGCTCTTGATTCTCCTCCCTCCGGGCAACCTGAGTTCCTGGAAAAGGACAGCGCCCAATTGCTGAGTTGAGTTTATATTAAATATATGGCCAACGAGGTTATAGATCTCAGCCTCGAGCGCCGCCATCCTCTGCCCCACGCTTTGGGACATAGCCCACAGGGAATCTATATCCAGCGCCACCCCGCTCCGCTCCATACCCAGCAGCACCGGAACAAGGGGCATCTCCACACGGGCAAAGAGGTCCCAAAGCCCCTCCCCCCTTAGCTCCGCCTCCAGCAACTGGGCTAGCCTGCCGGTAATGTTGGCATCGTCGCAGGCATATCTAGCAGCCGAGGCAATATCGACATAAGCCATAGAGATTTGCTTTGCCCTCTTCCCGATGAGGTCGCTGATGGGGGTCATCTCTATGCCCAGCTTGCTGAAAGCCAGGGGTTTGAGCCCCAGGGACTTCTCCCCCAGCAGGTAGGCGGCGATCATGGTATCGAAGCCCAGATTCTTGAGCTCAATGCCATGCTGAGCCAGAACCATCATGTCATACTTGCCGTTGTGGGCCGCCTTGGCCCTGCCCGGGTCTTCGATGAGGGGCTTGAGCCTTTCCACAACCTGGGGCATGGGGAGCTGGGTACCCACTTTATGCCCCACAGGCACATAGCAGGCCTTCCCCGGCTGGCAAGATAAAGAGATGCCAACCAGCTCGGCATACATCGGGTCCTTGCCCGTGGTCTCGACATCGATGACGAAGGATGATGCGGCAGAAAGCTCGCCAGCCAGTTGCTCCAGAGCTTCGGCGCTGTCAACGATGCGGTAATCCCTCTCCAGCGCCTCTCCTTCAACCACAGCAGCCTTTCTCTCCCCAACGCCGATATCATGGAGCTTTCCCAGAAGGGAACTGAACTCCAGCTCCCGAAATAGCTCCACCACCCGCTCCCGCTCGAAGGCAGAGAGGGCGCAGGCATCGAGATCAAGGGTTATGGGGACATCGACGACGATAGTGGCCAGCCTCTTGCTCTGCTCCGCCGCTTTTTCCCCCTCCCTCAACACCTGTTGCACCTTGGCCGGCTCCACCTCATCGATATGGGCATATATTTCCTCGATGGTGCCAAACTGCTGGAGCAGCTTCAGCGCCGTCTTTTCACCTACACCGGAAACGCCGGGGATGTTGTCCGAGGCATCCCCCTTCAGCCCCTTGAGGTCGGCGATTTGGGGAGAGCTGATACCGTACCTCTCCATTACCCTTTCTTCATCATAGATTACCGTATCGCTGAAGGGTCTCCCCGGCCGTGGTGTTAGCACCCGCACCCTGGGGGAAACAAGCTGCAAGGTATCCAGGTCGCCGGTGACGATAATGGTATCTATCCCCTGAGCGCTGGCCTGACGGCAGAGGGTGCCCAGGATATCATCGGCCTCGTAGCCCTCGACCTCGAAGATGGGGATATGAAACGCCTCCGCAAGCTGGCGCACGCGATGGAATTGTCCCTTGAGCTCCTCTGGAGTCGGCGGTCGCTGCGCCTTATAGGGCTCGAACTCGCGATGGCGGAAGGTAGGCGCTGGGTAGTCAAAGGCAATGGCATAATGGGTGGGCTTGAGCTCGGCGAGGACCTTGAACACCATGCTGGCAAAGCCATAGACCGCTCCAGTCACCTCCCCGGTCTTGGTCACCGCCAGCGGTGGCAGGGCATGAAAGGCGCGATGAATAAGGGCATTGCCATCGAAAAGCAAGAGACTTTTTTCGACCATCTCCATCGCCTGTTAGAATGTTGCGCCATTATTATATAGCAACCCATTCCAAAAAACGAACCCCGCCCTTGATAGGTCTTCTCTTATGTTATATTATTACCTAACATCGAAGGGAATGCAGATGAAGAAGAAAGACTTGCTCTCTATAGCTGATCTGGAATCAGCGGACATCCACGGCCTGGTCGATAGCGCCATCAAGTTGAAGCAGGGAGGCAAAAAGCCCCTCCTTGAAGGGAAGCTCGTGGCTCTCATCTTCGAGAAGCCGTCCCTGCGCACCAGGGTAAGCTTCGATGTTGCCATGAAGCAGCTTGGAGGGGATGCCATCTATCTCTCCCCGGCGGAGGTAGGACTGGGACAGCGGGAGCCCATCTCCGATGTAGCCCGGGTGCTCAGCCGCTATGTCGATGGCATCGTCGCCCGGACCTTCGCCCACAAAAGCGTGGAGCTCCTGGCTC
>DAOUOW010000029.1 GCA_030626475.1 Chloroflexota bacterium
CAGGCGCACCATCTCGGCGGCGGTAGCGGCATCGATCGTGGACAGCCCGCCAACAGGTACCAGCAGGACCTCAACGCCGCTCATCTCTTCTGCCTGCTCCGAGGAGAGGGCATGCCCGAGATCGCCGAGATGGCAAACCGTGATTTCGTCGATCTCGATGAGGTAAACAGTGCTCTTGCCCCGCTGTTCCCCCCTTTCATTGTCGTGAAAGGTGCTGACGCCGTGGATGAAGACGCCGGCGATCTCGTACTCCCCTGGCCCGTGTACCAACCTGGGCTCACCGCCGACGCCGGCGACAAAGCTGTGACCGGGATGGGGGTGGCTTGAGGTGACGATGTTCGCCTTGGGTTTGCCCAGAGAATATCCAATACTGCCATCATAGGGATCGGTGATAAGGGTTACCTCCTTCCCCTTTATCCTGAAACAGGAATGGCCAAGCCAGGTGATCTCCATTTTTTCTTTCGAACTATGCGCTTTTTCGAGCTATCTGCTGTGTCAGGTCTTAAGGCTTTTCGGCTTTTTCGACCTATCTGCTGTGCCAGGTCTTAAGGCTTTTCGGCTTTCTCAGGCAATGTCACTTCAACCCTTTATCACCGCGATTACCAACTTCGCAGGCGATTGATGAGCGCCCACCCTGAGGGTAGGGCGATGGTTGCCAGGACGATCTTGGTCAGGTCGCCGGCGATGAAGGGTGTGAGCCCGGCAGCAAGCAGCGAGTCGCCCGGTACAAAGCGAGCGAGCCAGCTGAGACCGAAGATGTAAAGCACTACGCTTCCTGCTAGCATGGCAGGGGCTGCTGTCCATGGGCGGCGGTCCCAGCCTCGCTCACAAAGATAGCCAACGATAAAGGCCATGGGCACGAAGCCTATCAGGAATCCGGCGGTGGGTCCCGCGAAGTAGGCAGCGCCACCACCGTAGGCAAATACGGGCAGTCCCATTGCTCCTTGAGCCAGGTAGGCTACCACGCTTAACGCGCCAAGGCGGCTGCCCAACAGTGCCCCGGTGAGCAACACGGCGAAGGTCTGCCCGGTGATGGGAACCGAGGACCAGGGGACGGGGAAGGAGATGCGGGCGCAGAGAGCAATCAGGGTGGTGGAACTGAGGACGAGAACGACATTGCGTAGCAAGGTCGCCTTGGGGAAAACAGCATCCATCATGGTCAAAACTTGTGCTCGAGGTTTCAAACTCACTCCTCCTTTTTCGAACTATTCGCTATGGTGGGTGTCAGGCTTGGTCGCTATCCTTCCTTCCCTTCATGCCAGCCCCGGGCTCCAGCGAAGCAACATGGCAGCCCAGGAGAAACCGGCACCAAAGGCAACGAGAAGGACAAGGTCACCCTCCTTGATCCGTCCCTCCTCCACAGCTTCGCATAAGGCCACTGGCGGGGATGCTGCGGAGAGGTTGCCATAGCGATCGACGTTTATGTAAACCTTCTCCCTGGGGATGTCTAGGGACTTGGCTGCCGCTTGGATGATGCGGTCGTTTGCCTGGTGGGGGATAAAGAGGTCAATATCAGAGAGTTGGAGTCCGACCTCTTTTACCACCTGCCTTGAGGCTTCGGCCATAGTGGTGACCGCGAACTTAAACACCTCTCTCCCTTCCATTAGCAGGTGGAGGTGTCCATCTTGAGGCATCTCCGCTAGCTTGTCGCAAGGGCTGGGCACATAGAGTGACCTCGCCATTGAGCCATCGCTGCCCATCAGGAAATGGAGCATATCCGTCGCCTGCTCATTAGCCTGCACCACCACCGCTCCGGCGCCATCGCCGAAAATCACGCAGGTGCCGCGATCCTCCCAGTTGATGTAGCGCGTTACCGCTTCACTGCCGACAACGAGAATATTGCGATAGGCTCCAGAGGCAATAAACTGATAGGCGGTGGCCAAAGCATAGATAAAACCGCTGCAGCCGGCAACCACGTCGAAAGCTGCTGCTTTCTTGGCGCCTATGGCATCCTGCACCAGGGAAGCTGAGGCAACGATGAACTTATCTGGACTGAGGGTGGCGAGAATTATCAGGTCGAGCGAGTCGGGTGAAAGATGGGCAACCTCAAGGGCTCGCCTCCCTGCTTCCACCCCCATGGTCGATACCGATTCTTCATCCCCTACGATGCGCCGCTCCCTTATGCCGGTACGGGTGAGGATCCACTCGTCGGAGGTGTGTACTATCCTCTCCAAATCTTGGTTAGTGAGCACTCTCTGCGGCAGATACTTTCCCCAGCCGGTAATCACCCCGTGAAGGCTCACGTCTCTCCTCTCAGTCTGACCATTGAGGCAGTATAACAAAGAGCAGCCAGAGGGTCAACCCCTTGACAATGGGGATAAAAGAGTAGTAAATTAAGGTGATTAGCACTCTCGACCGGGGAGTGCTAATCAAGGGGGAACAGATGCTTTCAGAGAGGTTGGAGAGTATTCTCAGGATCATTGTCGGGGAATATATTTTTCAGGGCAACCCTGTAGCTTCGGAGACTATTGCCCGTGGGCATGGACTGGGGGTAAGTTCTGCCACCGTCCGCAATGAGGTGGCACGCCTTGAGGAGGAGGGCTACATTGTTCGCCCTCACCCATCGGCGGGTGGCATTCCCTCGGACAAGGGCTACCGATACTATGTTGAGTTCCTGATCACGGAAGCTGAGCTCTCGATGGATGAGCGACTCATGATCTCCCACCTCTTTCATCAGGTGGAGAGGGAGCATGAACAGTGGACCCCGTTGGCTGCCGCGCTTCTTGCCCGCATGGTTCACAACTTGGCTATTGTTACCGTGGCTAAGGCATTTGAGTCCCGACTTAGGCGTTTGGAGCTGGTGGCAGTTCAAGATTTTCTCGCTTTGCTCATTCTCCTCCTCCGGGAGACCAGGATCAAACAGCAGCTAATAACTTTCGATGAGACTATATCTCAGGAGGAACTTACCATTGTCTCCAATAAGTTAAATGCAGCCTTTGGTGGTTTGACCCGGTCCCAGATCATGGCTCAGAGGCTGGAGCTTTCCCCTGCGGAGAAGACGGTAACAAAAGCCTTGGTGCATGTAATGCAAGGGGAAGATGAACAAAGATATGAGGAGCCCCAGATCGAGGGGTTGCGCCATGTGTTTTCTCAGCCTGAGTTTGCCACTAGCGAACGGATGCTGAGCCTTATGGAGGTGCTGGAGAGCGGGAGGCTGGTAAGGTCCGTCTTACCTCAGGTGGTGGGTGGCGAGGGTGTCCATGTGATAATCGGGGCCGAGAATCGGGAGGATGCAATGCGGGAGTGCAGCATGGTGGTCACCCAGTATGGCATCCCGGGCGAGGTCAGTGGTGTCCTGGGAGTTTTGGGTCCCACCCGGATGCGGTATGGACGAGCGATCTCTGCGGTTAGATATATGGGTTCCCTGATGAGCGAGCTTGTCGCTGAGCTGAGCAGCGCGGGTCGCCGCCCCGAAAACCAGAATTAATACCCTTAGGGGGTGTTATTGTGAGCAATGAGGAGAAAGACCTCAGCCCTGAGGAGATGTCGGTTCATAGGGAAGAGGATGTGGTTAGCGAGGAACTGGAGGATGTAGAATCGCTTAACAAGGCGCTTGCTGAAGAAAAGGCTAAGGCGGAGAACTATCTTGCCAATTGGCAACGGGCCCAGGCAGATTTCATAAACTACAAAAGACGTATAGAGCAGGAGCGAAACGAGACGGTCAAGTTCGCCAATGCCACACTCGCCCTCGATTTGCTCCCGGTGCTGGATGACCTGGAGCGGGCGCTGGATAATATAACCCCCAAGCTTGCGGGGCTTACCTGGGTGGATGGCATTGGGCTTATCTATCGCAAGCTGCAAGCCATTCTCGAGTTGCATGGTCTCACCGAGATCCAGGCCCTGGGTCAGCCCTTCGACCCTAACCTTCATGAGGCGGTGCTCTATGGTGAGGGGGAGGAGGGGAAGGTTGTCGAGGAGCTCCAGAAGGGCTACAAGCTGCATGACCGGGTGCTTCGCCCCACCATGGTGGAAGTGGGCAAGGGCAAGGTGGAAGAGGGAGAAATAGCTGAGAAAGAGCAATAATCATCATCCCCTAAGGAGGGTGAAATGGGAAAGGTAATAGGTATCGATCTAGGAACGACAAATAGCTGTGTCTCCGTAATGGAGGCCGGGGAGCCAACGGTGATCCCCAGCGCTGAGGGGGGGCGGGTGGTCCCCTCGACGGTGGCGGTGAGCAAGTCTGGGGAGCGGCTCACCGGTCAGGTGGCAAAGCGGCAGGCGATCACCAATCCCGATAATACCATTTTCAGCATCAAGCGCCTCATGGGGCGAAAGTTCACTGACCCTGAGGTGGAGCAGGACAGGAAGATATTACCCTATAAGATTGTGGAGGCGTCCAATGGCGATGCCAAGGTGGTCATGGGTGACAGGGACTATAGCCCGGCAGAGATTTCAGCCATGATCTTGCAGAAGATGAAGATGGATGCCGAGGCCTATCTTGGGGAAAAGGTGACCGAGGCGGTGATCACAGTGCCTGCCTATTTCAACGATAGCCAGCGCCAGGCGACCAAGGATGCGGGCAAGATCGCTGGGCTTGAGGTTCTGCGCATCGTGAATGAGCCTACCGCTGCCTCCCTGGCCTATGGTCTGGAGAAGAGGAAGGAGCAGACCATCGCCGTTTTCGACCTCGGCGGCGGCACCTTTGATATCTCCATCCTGGAATTGGGAGAGGGCACCTTCCATGTGAAATCCACCAGCGGCGACACTCACCTTGGCGGCGATGACTTTGACCAGAAAATCATCGAGTGGCTTTGCGATGAGTTCAAGAAGGATCAGGGGATCGATCTCAGGCAGGACCGCATGGCGCTGCAGAGGCTCAAGGAGGGAGCGGAGAAGGCTAAGTGTGAACTCTCTACCGTGATGCAGACTGATATCAACCTCCCCTTTATCACCGCCGATGCCAGCGGGCCGAAGCATCTCAATATCACCCTGACTCGGGCTAAGTTGGAGCAACTGGTGGGCGATCTGGTGGAGAAGACCCTTGGTCCCTGCCAGCAGGCGCTGTCAGACGCCGATATTGCCGCGGCTCAGCTTGATGAGGTTATCCTGGTTGGCGGGCAGACGCGGATGCCTCTGGTTCAGGAGAAGGTGAAGCAGCTCTTCGGCCGGGAGCCGACTAAGGGGGTCAACCCCGATGAGGTGGTAGGCATGGGGGCTGCGATTCAGGCCGGGGTGCTCAAGGGGGAGGTGAGGGATGTGCTCTTGCTCGATGTAACCCCTCTCACCCTGGGCATCGAGACCCTGGGCGGAGTGATGACCTCGCTCATACCCAGAAATACCACCATTCCCACCTCCAAGAGCCAGATATTCAGCACCGCTGCCGATAGCCAGACCAGCGTCGATATCCATGTCCTCCAGGGGGAGCGGGCCATGGCTGCCGATAACAAGTCGCTGGGGCGGTTTAGGCTCGATGGAATCATCCCCGCCCCCCGCGGCATGCCTCAGATTGAGGTCGCCTTCGACATCGATGCCAATGGCATCGTTAGTGTCAGGGCTCATGATAAGGGGACAGGTAAAGAGCAGAAGATCGTAATCACCGCCTCCAGCGGCCTCTCCAAGGAGGAGGTGGAGCGGCTGCAGCGGGATGCGGAGACCTATGC
The DNA here is from genome assembly GCA_030626475.1 of Chloroflexota bacterium. Classification (GTDB taxonomy): domain Bacteria; phylum Chloroflexota; class Dehalococcoidia; order E44-bin15; family E44-bin15; genus JADFVG01. Next base: position 5,601 of record DAOUOW010000029.1, read on the forward strand.
CGAGGAGGATCTCCGCAAGCGGGAAGAGGTGGAGACCAGGAACACTGCCGATACCCTGGCCTATACTGCCGACAAGACCCTTCGCGATCAGGGGGACAAGGTGCCCTCTGATCTCAAGCAGGAGACGGAGGGCAAGATCGCCGCTCTGCGCTCTGCGCTTCAAAGTGGCGACATAAACGATGTGCGGCGCACAATGCAGGAGCTATCGGAGGCGTTGCAGAGAGTGGGTGCCGCTGTCTATCAGCAGGCAGGGCCGCCACCGCCATCAGGCGAAGAGCCACCCGAAGAAAAGCCCCCCGAGGAAGGGACGGTGGAGGGCGAATTCCGCGAGGTTTAAAAAAGAGCCGTTTTGAGCCATTTTTGTAACGGAGACTTTAATAGTAAACGAGTGACGCTAGCCAGGAGATCGGTTACTCCAAGGAGGCCAGAGACTTAAACTACGGGAGAAAAAACAGGCCGGCTTATTGACGGGGATATGTATGGATCTGTATCTACCGCTGCCCCACTCGTTACACTCACGCCGTCCCAAATTATTGCGAGTCCCCGAGGGAGAGGGACCTCTAGGCCCTTCTCGAGTAGCGCAGAAATATACAGCTCAGTCACTTCCCACAAGTTATGAAGAGCCTCCTCCGGCGTAGTGCCGTGGCTCATGCAGCCTTCCAGCTCAGGATGATGGGCCACATAGCAAGGCTCGTTATCTGTCGTCATATCAGGAACGACGAATGTAGAATAAGGGAGGTCCAGATACTCCTTAACCCTGTTGTTCATAGTACTCAGCCTCCATTCGCTTAAGCCTTTCGGCAAGACGCAAAGCGTGCTCGATGTACCCTTTCGCCAGGGAGCGAGAGCGTGTTACTGTGGCTCTCAATTCCGGGAATTTTGGGTGAATGTATAGACGGTGTTTTCCACCTTCGCGCACTTCAAACCCCAAACCAACATACAGTTTTTCTAAGTCAGCAAAGCTCCAGCCCGCTTTGCTGCGGCGCATCCTTTCCAATAGGTGTTCAACCGATGCCATCCATCTCAAGCCTTAACAGTTGGAGGTGTCTTACGCACATAATTCACCGTTAAACCTATTTGCTTTTTGGTTTCTCCACCTATAAGGATGTTAAAAATGTAGTCTCCCTCAACATCAAATTTCACATTTCCAAAAGTCATGATCGAGTGAATGCGCACGGGACGACCACTCTTGCCCCTTGGGACCTTGATACTCCCCCCTGTAGTGAGGATCGAATTTGCATCTGCATCCAAGAGTTTGATCTCAATGTCCTTTTGTGTATCCCATTCTGCTGGACCAGCCTCTAACTCCAACACCAGTTGCATTTGAGGGTGAACCCAGGGAAGGGCAGGAGCGTTAATAAGGCTAAAAATGCCCATCACATTTAGCTTACCTTCTCTGGTGATATTCGCGTAGTCCGCGAGTAGTCCTAGTGTAACTTCCATGCTGCTATGACCTAGCTCTAGTCTGTTTATAACCGGGTTCAGAACTTCGCATTGCCTTAAGGCACTTTCATCTTACACCAAACGCCCCAAAATGTAAAATGGTCTGGCAATCTTTAACCCTCACCTTCTAAATCTGACGAAGGAAATGTCCGAGCTAAAATTGTGCCCCTCCCCTCACAGATACAAAAACTTGCCATGCTGAAAAACGTGGATTATAATAAAATGTTAAATTGCGCCTGGAATTTGAGGCATGGCTGCTAAAAGAGACTACTATGACATCTTAGGCCTGGACCGGTCGGCCTCTGAAGCGGAGATCAAGCGGGCCTTCAGGAGGCTTGCCTTCAAGTACCATCCCGACCATAACAATGAGGATGGCGCTGAGGAGCGGTTCAAGGAGATCAATGAGGCCTATGAGGTGCTCTCCGACCCCGAAAGGCGAGCAAACTACGATCGCTTCGGGCACATGGGGCAAGCTTTTGGGCGTGGCTTTGAGGATTTCGACATCTTTCGCGGCTTCGGCGACATCTTTGACTCCTTTTTCGGCGGTGCCACCACCGCCACCAGGCGCGGCCCGCAGCAGGGCACTGACCTCCGCTATAGCCTTCCCCTCTCCTTCGAAGAGGCAGTTTTCGGCTGTGAGAAGGAGATCGAGATCGAGCGCATCGAGAACTGCTCACTTTGCCACGGGACGTGCAGTGCCCCTGGAAGCCAGCCATCAAGGTGTCCCCAGTGCAATGGATCGGGGCAGGTGCGCCGCGTGCAGCAGAGCATCTTTGGCCGCTTTGTCAATGTGACCACTTGCTCGCGCTGTCGCGGCGAGGGCAGGATTATCACTGATCCTTGTCCCCAGTGCCGAGGCTCGGGAAACGAGAAAAAGAGGCGCAAGATCGCGGTCAGGGTCCCGGCAGGGGTCGATGATGGCCACCAGATACGCATCGCCGCAGGGGGCAATGCCGGAAGTTGGGGTGGAGGCCCGGGGAACCTTTATCTTGCCCTCTCAGTGAAGGAGCACCCTCTGTTCAAACGGCGTGGGGATGACATCCTCTATGACCTTCCAATCAATTTTGCCCAGGCAGCGCTGGGTGACGAGGTCGAGGTGCCCACAGTGGATAGCCCGGTGAGCCTCAAGATTCCACCGGGAACCCAAACAGGTAAGCTTTTCCGGCTCAAGGAAAAGGGGGTGTCCCACCTTAAAGGCGACGGCCGCGGCGATCAACTGGTGATGGTTCATGTGGTCACTCCTCAGTCTCTGGATGAGCGTCAGCGAAAGGTATTTGAAGAGCTGGCAAAAACCCTGGGCGAGGCTTCCTTGCCTAAGGAAGATAGGGGTTTTTTCCGCAGGGTCAAGGACGTCTTTGAGGCATGACTTAGCTCAGGACATTTAACTTTGAGGTGGCTAGAATTATCCGCCCCGGTGGACAGCAGCGATGCTGAAGTAGTAGCTGAGGTATTGGGGCGTTTTGCTTATGGCGGCGTCGCCATCGAGGAAGATTTCCTCTGGGGCCAGGGTGAAGAGCCTACCCCTGGCGAGCAAAGACGGGTACTGGTCAGGATATTTCTCCCCCTTGATAATTTCCTCCCTAAGAAGCGAGCAGCGCTGGAAGAAGCCCTCGCCCGCTTGGAGCCCAGGATTCCCATTGAGCTGCTCCAGTGCGAGATTGAGGAACAGGAGTGGGAAACCGCTTGGAGGAAGCACTATAAGACCATGGAGATCGGTCGGCGACTCATTATAAAGCCTGCCTGGGAGGACTATAAGGCTCGGGTTGAGCAGGTGGTGATTGAGGTTGACCCAGGGATGGCCTTTGGCACCGGGTTGCACGCCACGACCAGGTTATGCCTTCTCGCCCTGGAAGCATATCTTCGCCCGGGGATGGCGGTTCTCGACCTGGGGACAGGCTCTGGGATTCTTGCCATAGCGGCGGCAAAGCTAGGAGCATCTTCGGTGTTGGCCCTGGATATCAATCCTGCGGTGGTGACGATAGCCAGAGGCAACGTCCAGGCTAATGGGGTCGCTGGCACGGTAACTGTCGATCACGGCACCGTGCCCCTGGGCAACGGGATGATGTTCGACCTTGTGGCGGCCAACATCACCGCCGATGTCATCGAGGAGCTTTCTCATCCTTTAGCCTGCTCCCTTGAGCCTAAGGGGATTATCATTGCCAGTGGCTTTGCTGAAGACCGCCTCGATGGGGTGGTGGAAAGGCTTGAGCAGGTGGGAGTAAAGATGATCGAGGTCTTCGCTGAGGATATGTGGCGGGCCATAGTGGCCCAGGCCGGGGTTTTCTAAAGATGCACCGCTTTTTTATCCCCCCGCAGTGGATCGACCACGACAGGGTGGTCATTAAAGGCAAGCAGGTTCATCAGCTAAGAAATGTGCTTCGCATGGCCAAGGGCGACCGCATCCTTGTCCTCGACAATAGCGGCTGGCAGTATGAGGTGGAGCTGAGGAGCGTGGAGCGGGAGCAGGTGGAGGGGGTGGTGAGGGAGAAGAGCCTCTCGCTGGCGGAGCCACGTGTTAAGATCGTGCTGTACCAAGCCCTGCTGAAGGGCGAAAAGTTTGAGTTTGTCCTCCAGAAGGGCACCGAGCTGGGAATAGCGAGCTTTGTCCCCATGGTCTCCGAGCGCTGCCTGGTGGGACTTGAGCACGTGATCGCTAGGAGGCTGAACCGCTGGCAGAGAATCATTGCTGAGGCTGGGGAGCAATCGGGGCGGGGTAAGCTCCCCGCACTGGGGCCGGTGATGCCCTTTGAGCAGGCCTGCCACTCGGCGCAGGGATTCTCTCTACTTGCCTGGGAAGGGGAGAAGGCATTGGGGTTGCGGGCTGCGCTGCAAGGTCAAGAGGCAAAGGATATACCCTCAGTGAACCTGTTCATTGGTCCTGAGGGGGGCTTTTCCCCTGCTGAGGGGGAATTTGCTCGCGGCTGTGGAGTGGTGCCCATCACCCTGGGGAGGCGGGTGTTGCGAGCTGAGACTGCGGGCCTGGTTGCTACCGCCGCGATCCTTTATCATTATGGCGACTTAGACCTCACCTAGCCCCATCAGCTCGGCCATCGCCTCGGCCGGGCTCTCACCTTCAAACAGCACACGGTAGATCTGCTCCGTTATCGGCATCTCCACCCCCAGCTCTCGAGCCAGCTTCATGGCGGCAGCGGTGGTGGGAACCCCCTCGACGACGCTACCCATAGAAGCCTTTATCTCCTCCAGGCTGCGCCCCCGGGCTAACCCCTCGCCTAGGGTGTGATTCCGGCTCAGGGGGCTGGAGGAGGTAGCCAGGAGGTCGCCGAGGCAGGCAAGCCCAATAAAGGTGATGGGTCTTGCTCCAGCGGCAACCCCGAGGCGGGTGATCTCGGTTAGACCTCGCGCCACATAGGCAGCCTTGGCATTATTTCCATAGCCCAGCCCATCAGCCATACCTGCGCCCAGGGCGATGATGTTTTTCAGCGCTCCCCCAAGTTCAACCCCCACCATATCATCGCTGATGAAAACCTGGAAGGTTGGCGAGCTCATTATCCCTTTAACCTTCTCTGCCAGGGGCGCATTCTCTGCTGCAATCACTGTTGACGCTGGCAATCCCTGGGCGATCTCTCGGGATAGGTTTGGTCCAGAAAGGACACAGATGTTTGACCTATGTGCCGGGTCGAGTTCTTCGGCAATCACCTGGCTCATCCTTTTTGCGCTGTCCAGCTCCAGCCCCTTGGCAGCGCTCATGATGGGTATTGACTGCCGGATGTGCTCCTTGACCTGCCTGATATTGGTGCGCATATCTTGGGAGGGCACAGCTAGGATAACCAGAGAAGCGCCACTTATTGCCTCTGCCAAGGAGTCTGTGGGCCTGAGCTTTTCCGGGAAGGCAACCCCGGGCAGGCGGGCGGTGTTCTCCCTTGCCTGATCCAGCCTCTCAGCCTCCTCCTTGGTTCTGGCCCAAAGGGCTACCTCCATCCCTCTGCGGGCAAGCATTATCCCCAGGGTTGTTCCCCAGGCGGTGGTGCCAATGATGGCGATCTTCATGAGCTTGCCCTCTCGCCTATCTTTCGCTCTGTGCCACTGAGAAGCCTTTGAATATTGCCCCGATGGCGAAAGATAACGATGGGCACAGCTACCAGAAGAAAGACTAGGTAGGCAAAGGGCTCCTCGTCCAGGGCGACGAGGGGAATGAGGGCTACCACCATGGTAAGGCTCGCCGCTATAGAGCCCAGGGAAACATAACGTAACAGGGTTACCACGATGATGAATGCGGCTAAGCCATAGAGGGCTACGGGCCAGGTCATCACAAGTATAGCGCCAAAGCCGGTGTTTATCCCCCGCCCCCCTCTGAATCCGATATAGATCGGCCAGCAATGGCCGACAATGGCGGCTGCCCCACCAGCAGCCTGACCCCATTCGGCAGCGGGAGAAGTAAGGAGGAAGCCGGCGAGGGCAGCGGCTCCCGCTCCCTTGCCAATGTCAGCGGCAAAGACAATCCCCCCTGCTTGGGCACCAACGATGCGCAGCACATTGGTTCCCCCCATGCTGCCACTGCCATATTGCCTGACATCGATGCCCCGCGATACTTTGCCTATGATAACGCCGAAAGGGATGGCGCCAATAAGGTAGCACAAAATGATGACACCGATATACTCCAGGGCGGTCACTCTTCGCCTCTCCTTTTGTAGATCAGGTGTAGGGGTGTGCCTCCAAAGCCAAAGCCCTGGCGTAGCCTGTTCTCCAGGTAGCGCTGGTAGGAGAAGTGCATCAGCTTGACATCGTTGACGAAGAGGACAAAGGTGGGGGGATTTATCTCCGCCTGGGTGGCGTAGAGTATCTTGAGCCTTTTGCCCGCCACTGAAGGCGGAGGATGGGCATCAACGGCTTCACGGATGGCGCTATTTAATTGGGCGGTGGGAATGCGCTTCTGTCTCTGTTCGAAGACCTGCCTGGCGGTGGCAATAACGGCCTCGATTCCCTGTTTGAACTTGGCCGAAACGTAGAGGATGGGCACATAGGGCATAAATCTGAGTTTTCGCTGAATCGCCATCGTCCACTCTTGGCGATCCGCTGTGTCCTCAACCAGGTCCCACTTATTCACCACCAGCACCATCCCTTTGAACGCTTGCTGGATATAGCCTGCGATGTGGGTATCCTGAGCGGTGATAGGCTCGGTGGCCTCGGTAATGAGCAGGGCGACATCGGCTCGGCTTATGGCGCGTAGTGCCCGCGTCACGCTGTAGCGCTCGATGCCCCCCTCGATTCGCCCCCGCCTTCGAATGCCTGCGGTGTCGATGAGAAGCATGCGCTGACCATTATACTCAAAAATGGTGTCTATGGCATCCCTGGTTGTCCCCGGGGCTTCGGCCACTATAGCCCTCTCCTGTCCCAGGATGGCATTGAGGAGCATGGATTTGCCCACATTGGGGCGACCCACAATAGCTACCTTCATCATCTCCAGCTCTTCTTCTGGAGGGGAGAAGGGCAGATTTTCCACCACTATATCCAGTAGCTGGTCAACGCCGATGTCGTGGTAGGCGCTGATGGGCAGGGGGTCACCCAGGGCGAGTTCGTAGAACTGAACGGCTTCCTGGCTACGCTTCTCGTTATCTGCCTTGTTGGCAGCAAGCATCACCGGCTTCCGGGAGCGGCGCAGCGCTTCGGCGATATCCCTGTCCATGTGCGTAACCCCATCAACTACATCGACGAGGAAGATGATGACATCGGCTTCCTCGATGGCGACCTCCACCTGACTTTTCACTCTTTGGGCAATATCGCTAGGTGGGGTGAGCAAAAGCCCGCCGGTATCCACTATGGTGAAGGCACTTTCCTGCCATGCGATGTCGCCATAGAGGCGGTCCCTGGTGGTGCCGGGCTCATCCTCGATGATGGCCGTCGGCTTCCCCACCAGGCGATTGAATAGGGTGGACTTGCCCACATTGGGCTTGCCCACGATGGCAACGATGGGTTTAGTCATGATTTTTCCACTTCGCTGAGCATCTTTTCGAACTTGCGAAATTGTTTGAGTTCTCCCTTGGAAAGCGCCCCTTTAAATTCCGCTATTTCTTCATCCACCACCTCCGCCATATTATCGGTCTCTGCCTGTTTCCTCAGTTGAGCAAGCTCTGAAGCCCTCTCCTTTGCTTGTTCCATGTCACTTGACGTAATGCTCTCCAGCGCCTCTATGACAATGAGAAAAGTCCAAGCATCAAAGACCAACGCACCCTTATCTAGAAGTTGATCTCTCAGAGGCAAAGCTTTGCCAAAGCTCTTCTTCGCCTCTTTGCTCTGATCAAGTCCGACCAGCGCCATCCCTTTGATGGCCCAGGCCCTACCATCGCTAGGATTAAGCCTCAGTGCTTCATCGAAGTACGGGAGGGCTTCCTCATATCGTTCAAGCACAACGAGCGCCGTGCCTTTGTTATACCAACCCCTGGCGTCATCAGGCTTGAGCTTTATCGTCTCATCGAAGCATGGGATGGCTTCCTCGTCTCGCTCAAGCCCAAGAAGCGCCGTGCCTTTGTTACCCCAGGCCTCCGCATAATCAGGCTTGAGCTTTAACGTTTCATCAAAGTAGAGGATGGCTTCCTCGTATCGCTCAAGCCCAAGAAGCGCCGTGCCTCTGTCATACCAGGCATCGGGAAAATCAGGCTTGAGCCTGATCGCCTCATCGAGCGTGGGGATGGCTTCGTCATATCGCTCAAGCCCGAGAAGGGCTGCGCCTTTGTTACACCAGGCGACGGCATAATCAGGCCTGAGCCTGAGCGCCTCATCAAAGCAGGGGATAGCTTCCTCATATCGCTCAAGCCCAAGAAGCGCCGTGCCTTTGTCGTACCAAGCCAAAGCATAACCAGGCTCGAGCCTGATCGCCTCATCGAGCGCGGGGACGGCTTCGTCATATCGCTCAAGCCCGAGAAGGGCTGCGCCCTTGTTACACCATGCCTCGGCAAAATCGGGGTTGAGCGCTAACGCTTCTTCGACCAGCGGGAGAGCCTCTTCATCTTTGTCTTGACTACCTACAGCCGCGCCCAGGGCATTAAGGCAGAGGCTTTGAAGCAACTCATTACCGGAGCTGGTTGCCATCTCACCGGCTTTCCTATAAGCCTTCTCCGCCCCCGCAAAATCATCGGCATGGAATCTCGTGTCGCCCTCATCCAACAGGCGCAAGGCAGCCAGGAATGCCTGCTCTTCGCTGGGCGCCTCTATCGCACGCGCAGGTTCGCTTAGTAGCTCGCGCACCTTAGCCTCGGCCATTTCGCTCTCGCCGGTCTCCATCAACTTCTTTGCCTCCACAACCTGTGGCAGTCCACTAGGCGTGCGAATCGGCATGGCCAAGAATCGTCCTATAGCACCGTTAATATAGACGCCAGGGGCTTCTTCTCCTTTAAAGATAACCTCAAGTCCGCTGGGGAGTTTTACCTTTGTCTCGGGCTGCTCGCGAATCTTCTTCCAAAGGCGTCGAAGAAACTTGAGTCCCAATTTCTCCGCAAGCCACAGGCCTATCTTTGTTAGGATGGCACTCATGGGGTGCCTGCCTTCCCTGCCATGAGTTTAATCAGTATTGCCTTCTGCATGTGAAGCCTGTTCTCCGTCTGGTCGAA
>DAOUOW010000040.1 GCA_030626475.1 Chloroflexota bacterium
GATAGGGGGCGATGGCAGCGGGCTTCACGCTGAAGACCTCGCTCATCTGGGGAAAGCTGGGATACCGGGCGAAGCCCCTCATGAGCACCATGTTTGTCGGGTAGTGGTCAGCCAAGGCAGTCCTGGCCCTGGCAATGAACTCGTTGGCAATATGGGCAGTCTTGGCCGCCGCGGCAGAGAGAGGGACAACCTCCTTGGGCGGCATCCCTTCCCGCTGCGGGTCGGAGTCGCTGAGCTCGTCCCCGAGGCCTTCCCCACGAAACACTGCCACAAAGCGGTGCTCCTTTACCGGCGACACCAAAATGTCCACATCGTCTATATTAAGCCTATCCAGGAGCTGGCATAATTCGGCACATCTTTGGCTCGAGATGCGCCCCGCCCTGCGATCGGTGATGAGACCGCTATCGTCCATGGTGCAGAAGTTCCCTCTGGCGGCAACATCCCTCTCCTCAAGTTCAAAATCTATGCCCAGGGCTTCTAACACCCCACGCCCCACGGCGAACTTCAGTGGGTCGTAGCCGAAGAGGGCGAGATGACCGGGGGCGCTGCCGGGGGTGACCCCAGGGCTGACTGTGTCCACTAGCCCACAGATGCCCTCCTTTGCCAGGCGGTCAAGGTTGGGGGTGCTGGCCGTTTCCAGCTCCGTCTTCCCCGTTTGCGGGTGGGGAAGTCCCCCCAGGCCATCGATGACCAGGAGCACGATCTTTGACGCGGTGGATCTGGAAATATCCCTGATCCGGTCAAGGGGGAGCATCAGGCCTCCTTATCCTGAAGCGCTGCCACACCGGGTAGGGTTCTTCCCTCCAGGAACCTTAACGATGCTCCGCCCCCGGTGGAGACATGAGTCATCTTATCCACCAGGTCCAGCTCTTCTACCGCTTCAGCGGTGGAGCCGCCGCCGATGATAGTGGTAGCATCCAGACCAGCAAGCAGGTGAGCGAGAGCCTCAGTTCCCTTAGCGAACTTGAGGAACTCGAAGACACCCACCGGGCCGTTCCAGATAATCGTTTTAGATTTGCGTAGCTTGGCTTCAAAGAGCTCGATAGTTCGGGGCCCGATGTCCATAACATACCAACCTGCGGGCACCCCGGTGATGGGCACGGTCTTAGACCGGGCTCGAGAATCAAATTTCTCAGCAACCACCACATCGGCAGGGAGAAGAAGGTGAACCCCTTTTTCTGCCGCCTTTTCCACCAGCCACTGCGCCAGGCCAAGCTTATTCTCCTCTACCGAGGACTCACCGACTCCGTATTTCAAGGCTTTGAGGAAGGTGGAGCCCATGCCACCGGCAATAAGCAGGGAGTCGACCCTTTCCATCAGGTGCTCCAGAACGCCGATCTTATCGCTTATCTTAGCCCCACCGATAAGGGCGGCAACAGGGCGAACGGGATCATCCAGGGCTTTGCCCATGATGTCGATCTCCTTCTCCATGAGGAAACCGGCAACCGCTGGCAGATAACTGGCGATGCCCACTGTTGAGGCATGGGAGCGGTGGGCAGTGCCGAAGGCATCGTTAACATAGACATCTGCCAGCCGAGCCAGCGCCTGAGCAAAACCGGGATCGTTTTTCTCCTCCTCGGGGTGAAAGCGAAGGTTTTCTAAGAGCAGGACATCCCCTTCTTTGAGCCTGCTCACCGCCTCCTCGACCTCGGGGCCGATGCAATCCTTGGCTATCCCCACAGGTAAGCCAATGAGCTCAGAAAGCTGCTTGGCCACAGGAGAAAGCCTCATTTCCTCGACCACCTTCCCCTGGGGGCGCCCGAAGTGGGAACAGAGGATCAGCTTCGCTCTATTATCGAGCAGATATTTGATCGTGGGCAACACCGCCCGAATACGGGTATCATCGCTGATCTCGCCAGTCTCGGGATCAAGGGGAACATTGAAATCAACCCTCACCAGAACCCTTTCCCCCCTGACTTCGATATCCTTAACCGTTTTTTTAGCTCTTCTGCCTTCTTTCCTGATAGACATCCTCCAGCCTCTTCTTTATTTTTGTTGCCTCCGCCACCGCATCGGGGGCGGCGTCAAAAACGCTGATACCTTTTAGATCAGCCTCGATGATCATTGGGCTATGGTTTATGAAGCCCAAAACCTCGAAGCTGGGCATGTTATCGATGATGAAGTGGCGATCGGCATCGCTTGTGGTCTTGGAGCCAACCACGTAGCACCTTTCAATGCCAAGGCCCTGTGCCAAATCCCTGATCGCCTCTGCTGTCTGGATGCTCCTTCTGCCGGGCTCAACAACGATGATGAAGGCATCCACAGCGCGAGCAGTCCCCCGCCCCAGATGCTCCACCCCGGCATCCATGTCCAGGATCACCGCCTCTGACTTCCTGAGCAGTAGATGGTTCATCAGGTTTCTGAGGACGGCGCTCTCGGGGCACATGCAACCGCCCCCGCCCTTCTTCACTGTGCCCATGATGAGCAGTTTTACACCGTTTATGGTTGCTGAAAACCTATCCGGGATATCATCAACCTGAGGATTGAGTTTGAAAAAGGGGACTTCGGCACCAGGCTTGGCTCCGGTGCGCTCCTCGATGAGCTCCTTCATCTCAGCGATAGGGGTAATGCGTCTCGCCTGCTCCTGGGGAAGACCGAGGGCTGAGGCCAGGTTGGCATCGGGGTTGGCATCTATGGCCAATACAGTATTGCCTGCAGCAGCGTAAAGCCGCGCCAGCAGGCTGGCCAAAGTTGTCTTGCCCACGCCCCCCTTCCCTGTAATCGCCAGCTTCATTCTCTCGCTCTCTCTATCTAATACTCCCGCTCCACCACAAAAGCGGCCACCTCCCTCAGCTCCTCCTTGGCTGAGGGGGAAATGTCCGCCCCTTCCAGCTCGGCTAGTGCTTCCCGATAATACCTTTTAGCCATCTCCTCAGTATACTCCCTGGCACCAATATGGCTCAAAAGCTGGACTACCCAGTCGACATCCTCCGAGCTTACCGTCTTTTTGTTATATATCCTTAGCAATTGCTCCCTTTCCTTCCCCTTTGCTCGTTCCAGGGCATAGATCACAGGCATGGTCTTCTTTTTCTTTTTGATATCGCTTGCTGAAGATCGGGCGCTCCAGATAGCCAAAACATCGTTCTTCATCTGATAGGCCAGCCCCAATTTACGGCCAAAGCGGTGAAACTTGGGCACCAAATCCTGTTCCTCAGTGCCCAATAGAGCGCCGAGCTCAAGGGAACAAGCGATGAGGGCAGCAGTTTTGGCATCTGCCATCGCCAAGTAGGCGTCGATATTTATGTCAAATCGCCCCTCATAGCTGATGTCCAAATACTGCCCCTGGCAAAGCTCAAGACAGGCCTCATCGAGAATGGCGGCTGCTCGGATGACTTTTTTGGGAGCGACGCCTTTTTCGTCAAGGCCCAAGATAGCGAGGCTAGCTAGGACATGCATGGCATCGCCAGCATTTACTGCCTGCGGCTGACCCCAGATCCGCCATACCGTGGCTCGGCCTCGGCGCACCTCATCGCCATCCTCGATATCATCGTGAATCAAGGAGTAACTGTTGACCAGCTCCACCGCTGCCGCTGCAGGAAGGGCTATCTGCCAGTCGCCTCCTACCGCCTCACAGGAAAGGAGACAAATGGTAGGACGCACCAGCTTGCCGCCCTGGGCTGCCACAGGTCGCCCCACCTCATCAATCCAACCCAGATGATAGCGCATCATATCGCAGAGCACCAGCTCGCTTCTGCCTACGATGGATGCTAACTCTTTATTTACTTCCTCTCGGTATCGGTGGAAAGCTCGGGGTAAAGTCAACTCTCGCCTCAGAGACAAAAATAACAGGCCCCATGTAAAGCACCTGAGGGGGTTTTTAATTTTGCTCCGTCATCCAAAGGGTCATTTACTCCTTTGCTCCGGTAACGGGTTGGGTGAGCTCAGGAAAGGCAGAAAGGACACGCCTCGCTATCCCATCGGCATCGAGATTGTACTTGGCACGAAGCAATCCCTGAGGGCCATGCTCCACAAACTCATCGGGCAGGCCTATAAGCTCTACTTTGACATCGTGAATACCAGAGCTCTGCACAAGCTCAAGCACAGCACTGCCAAAACCGCCAGCGATGGCATTCTCCTCAACGGCAACCATTCTCTTTGTGTGATGGGCCAAATCAAGAATCAACACGGAATCCAGGGGTTTAGCAAATCGAGCGTTAACCACGGTGCAGCCAATGCCCAGCTCGCCAAGCCTGTTGGCTGCCTCCAGCGCTGGGATGACACTCGCCCCAATAGCCAGAATTGCCACCTCATGCCCCGCTCTAAGCACCTCCCCCTTCCCAATAGGAAGTTCCCGCAGTTCCTGCTCCAGGGGCACACCCAGTGCTGAGCCTTTAGGGAAGCGCAGGGCGAAGGGGCAATTTGCCCTCACTGCGGTATAGAGGAGATGCTGAAGTTCGTTTTCATCTTTGGGTGAGGCAACCACCATATTAGGGATAAAATTGAGATAGGAAAGGTCAAAGGCACCCTGGTGGGTCTTGCCGTCCTCACCCACAATGCCACCTCGATCGATGGCGAAGACTACGGGCAGATTTTGGAGGCAGACATCATGGATGATCTGATCCAAGGCGCGCTGGAGGAAGGTGGAATATATGACCACGATGGGGATAAAGCCTTGGCTCGCCAGGCCGGCGGCAAAGGTGATTGCGTGTTGCTCGCAGATGCCGACATCGAAGACTCGCTCCCGAAACTCACAAGCCACCATGTCCAGCCCCGTGCTCTCAGGCATAGCCGCCGTGATGGCTACTATCTTGGGATCCTCGCGAGCAAGGCGAAGGACAGTTCTGCCCAGGATCTCGCTATAAGAGGGGAAGTCCTTCCTCTGGCGCTGATTTGGTGGCACTCCATGAAAGGCGACTGCATCCTCCTCAGCAGGGCTATGTCCTTTACCTTTCTTAGTGATCACGTGAAGCAGCGTTGGGCGGCGAGAGAATTCCTTCGCCTGTGCCAGCGCCGCTTCCAGTTCTGCGATGTCATGCCCATCGATGGGTCCGATATAGTCGAAGCCCAGCTCCTCCCAGAACACTGAGGGAATGATTATCCCCTTGAAGCCCTTCTTCACCCTGGTCCCCAACTCCCAAGCGAGAGGCCCCATAGGCAGCCTGGTGACCACATGCTCTGCCTCTTCCTTGGCTCGAAGGTAGCGGCGGTCACTCCTGAGGCGAAGGAAAAGCCGGGAGAGGGCGCCCACACTGGGTGAGATTGTCATCCCATTATCATTAAGCACCACGATGAGCCTGGTGCCCAGATGTCCTGCTTGGTTCAAGGCTTCAAAGGCCATACCACCGGTCATAGCGCCATCCCCGATAACAGCCACCACGTGCTGGCTCTCCCCTGCCAGGTCGCGGGCGATGGCCATACCCAGTGCCGCAGAGATCGAGGTGCTGGCATGTCCGGCACCAAAGTGGTCGTGAGGGCTTTCTGACCGCTCGGTGAATCCGCTAATTCCCCCATACTGGCGAATGGTGGGGAAGAGCTCCCTGCGGCCGGTGAGCAGCTTATGAGCGTAGGTTTGATGACTTACATCCCACACGATCTTGTCTCGAGGACTGTCAAAGGAGCGGTGCAAGGCGATAGTAAGCTCTACCACGCCCAGATTGGAGGCAAGATGCCCACCGTTGGTGGCCACCGTGGTCAGGATCCGTTCCCGAATCTCAGCTGCAAGCTGCTCTAATTGGAGGCGGGTCAACCCCTTTAGATCCTGGGGCCCATTGACTCGGTCTAACACTCCCGGCACAGGTCTTTTCTCCTATTGCAGAAATTCAGCAAATCTTAACAGTGGGACTAGGAGTTGTCAAGAAAGGCCTGGCGCTCCAAATCCCGCATCTTCTCCAGGCGTCGAGCGTGCCTCCCTCCCTCAAACTGAGCACCAAGATAGGCTTTTACAATCTCCCTGGCCAAGCCCTCCCCTACTCCCCACTCCCCGAGGCAGAGCACATTGGCATTGTTGTGCTCCCGGCTGCGGCAGGCGCTGAAGGCATCATGACAGGCGGCAGCGCGCACCCCCGGCACTTTATTGGCCACCATGCTCATGCCAATTCCCGTGCTGCACACCAGGATGCCATGCTCAAAGCGACCCTCGGCCACCGCCTGGGCGACCTTGCCTCCGATGTCAGGATAATCCACGGCAGCGGTGTCATAGCAGCCAAAGTCTTCATAGCTATGCCCCTCCTGAGATAGGAGGTCCATTATCACCCTCTTCAGATTCAGCCCTCTATGGTCGCAGCCAATGGCGATATGCATTTGTTTCTCTTCCTACCTCATCTTGGTGCTGCAAAACCTGTCGATCTCATCCCTGCTTATCGCCCCTTCTCTCAAAATCCTGGGCATTACGCCGGTTACATCCAGCACCGTGGAGTCCATGCCACCAGGACAGTCGCCGTCGATAACAAAGTCAACCCTGTCCCCCATCTGCCGGCGGACCTCCTCGGCAGTGAGCAGGCTGGGGCCATCTGTGATGTTGGCGCTGGTCCCAGTGATCGGGGTGCCCAGTCCCTGGATAAGGGCAATGGGAACGGGGTGATTGGGTACCCTGAGCGCGACCTTATTGCCTCCGCCAGTGACCACGCTCGATACCCCCGGTGCTTTGTATAACACCAGGGTCAGAGCCCCGGGAAAGAAGCGCTCTGCCAAGCGCCATGCAATCTCAGGCACAAATTGGGCCACGCTCTCTATCTGGGAGATATGGGAAAGAAGCAGGGGGAGGGCAAGATGACGGGGGCGTCTTTTCGCTTCATAGACCCTTGCCACCGCATCATCATCAACGGCACTAGCGCCCAGCCCATATACAGTATCGGTGGGGAAGGCGACTATGCCTCCTCTTTTTAGGACATTGATAGCTTGCTCGACCTGCCCCATCACCCTGACGCCAGTATACCACAGTGTTATGCAGCAAGCAAAAGTCCTGTTTGCTAAGCGGATGCGCTCATGGGATTAGCTGATGGCATGGCACAAGCAGGCGTGTCAGCCGGAGAGGAGGAATAAGTCATAATTATCGCGGGTGTGACTTGGAATCACCATCCCCGTCAGGCAGCCATTAGCCTCGGCCGCCAGACCCACACATAGGATGCTCCCGCTGCCAGCAGGAAGGCACCCAGGCCCGCGCCCAGCCCCACAGCCCACCATGGGAACGGGGCCTCTGTCACCGTGAAAGAGCCTGAGAGACCATTCACCGTTACCCCATAGGTATCAGCCTCATCCCTTGTCACACTAAACGTGATGGTTTCGCTAGCACCAGGGGCCAGAATCACCTCGACTGTGTCCTCCACTTCACCCCCTACTCGAAGCACTACCGACACACTCCCCGTGCTGCCACCGGTGTTGGCAACAAGTACGCTGATGGTCACATCCTCCCCTGGACTTACCTCTTCGGGGGAGACCATCAAGTCAGCCACGGTGAGCTCTGGAGGAGGAACCTCGGCTATTATGGCAAAGATACTGAAGTGGTCTATCAGGCTGGTTAGACTGCCTATCTCAGCGACCTGGCTACTCTCAGCCTCCACCACTGTCCAGCCAGTCCCCTCGCTGTAGTAGGCCATAGCTACAGACAACGTATCCACAGGCAGTTCGCCTACAGGATAGCTCAGAGTGAGGCTAATCGATCGGTCAAAGGTGATGCCCGAGGGGCTAAATTCATAGGCGTTGCCCACCAGCACAGAATCGGGAGGTAGAGAAGGTGCTGTCGCTTCCGTGATCTCGATTCGCCTGACAACCCCGCCTTCGCTGTCAACTGTCCTAGTGTTTTTCCTCATCTCCAGCAGGTGCATTGCGTCAGGGCATGGCGCTTCCAGGTCCTCACAGAGCCGTCCGTTGGGTTGCATGGGTCCCCGGGTGATTTCGCCCAGGAAGTCCACTACAAACGTCTCAGAGCACACCGGGCCACCGCCTCCACCTCCACCGCCACCGGTTCCACCAACGATCCAGAATTTAGTAGCAGTATCATAGATATCCTCGGAAACGCTGACCTTGACGGTGGTGGTGCCAACGGTGTCAGAGGAGATGGTGGCATGGGCCTGGCCATTGGCGTCGGTGGTGCCATCAGGGGTTTCAACGAAGTCCCCAGGGCCATCTACAATTGCCCACTCTACCGCCTGGTCGGGTAC
>DAOUOW010000018.1 GCA_030626475.1 Chloroflexota bacterium
CCTTGGTATTATGTGGCACCATGGATGCCATATCCGCATATGGATGGAGATGATCACATGGAAAATCAGGACAATCGCAACAAAGACTAATTCCTTTCTTCTCGGTGCATTTATAGACATTACATGGTTCAGTCATATTGAGAAAAGCTATTGTTCCTTTTTCGTTGCGACATCCATTGCAGAAGGCCCGTTCAAAAGGAATGCCCATATTCTTGGAAATGGCTGTTCTCAGCTCCTCATTCTCCGTTGCTAAATACATTGGACAATTAAAACAATCCAATCCACATGGTGCGGTCATCTGTTTATAATCCATGAAATCTCCTTTCTTTGTCCTAATGCCACCTTACGCCTCCGCGCTTTGCGAGGCGCAAACTGCTGTTAGATGACGTTGCCGAAGCTCACCAATGGGAGAGATCAATTTCTCCTTAGGGTTTAGAATTTCTTAAATTCGATCTTAGGTTTAAAACTTGCACCTACCGCCTTCGCATCGCTATCTACTTTGCCCGTATACGCTAGAACAACTTTAACAGAGGGTTTCTCTCCAAATAAACCTCCAGGCAAGCGCTTATAAAAGTCTGTAACCTTTCTCATAAAACGCATCACGTCGGCTTTCGAAACGAGATCCTTATCTTTGCATTCTACCAGAAGGAAGCTCTTGCCACTGAGGAACTCCTCTAGTTCGCCATAAATGTCAATCTCCCCACCACTTATACGCTTGCGGAACTTAATTTGCCACCCTTTCTTAGAGAAATGACTTCCCACTCTTTGCTCAAACCGCAACCCTTTAATTTCAGATTTATACCCTACTCTCGCTTTTTCCTTCATTTATTTCCTCCTTTACCGTTCCGCCTCACGCCTTCGCCCGTTGCCAAGCGAACCGCAAAGCACGCTGTTAGGCGCCATAGATCTCGGTGAAAAGATTTGGATTAAATTGTCTCATATCAATTTGAAGTTTTTGGAACAGATTCTCAACAAGAGACCCCGCTATTTTTGATATTTCATACCATGTTTTTGAGCATTGCAAAAAAGAGCCTTGGTAATATTCAACATCCAATGCTTCTGGAAAGCCTTCCGTCGCAATTTTTAACGCAAATTTACCACTTGCTTCTGTATGCACATGTATATATCTGCACAGTTCTTTGTATAAATCATAGCAAGGCTTCCAGTCAGAATATCCACTGTTCTCGAAAACAACTTTTCCATGGGGACTTCTATTTGAAACTTCCAGTTGTTCTAATATTTCATATTTATCTTTTACTGTCTTGTTTTTATGATGAGTATCTAAATGAAACATGAAGAATAAATTTTCCAAAATACTCCTAAGTTCACGTAGAACTGTTTCATAGTTGCCAAGCAAAAGTGCGTGAGACAACCAATCAAAAGTCAGAGATTGTGATGCCATATAGCAATACAAAATACTTTCTGATTGATTCGCATGATATAAGTCATTACCCACAGGGTGAAGAAACTCTCCCATCCAATCTTCCACAAACCCCCAAACAAATTCAATTTCCCTGGCAATAACTGGATCAGACATGGTTTCATCAAAAACATCCTTGTAAAACGGTTGAAGACACGGATACTGTAAATTCACAGATACCCCCTCGCCATTTCGTTTAACGCCTCCGCGCTTTGAGAAGCCCAAAGATTCATTTCATCTCAGGCTTGCCTGCATCTTTCAGCTTCGCATCCAACGCCTGTCGCTTCTTTTTTAGTGTTGCTGGCTGAACAAAGTAGAAGTCAAACAAACCTTCAAGAACATCAAGCAACCATTCCGCCTCTCCAGGTTCAACATCGATAATTTCGCCAGTGTTGGTACTCTTCATAGGATGCGCAGCAAAGTTACCTAGGTTTCTTACGGCGTCGATAGATTCTGCAAGATGGGATGGTAATGACTCCATTACTTCGTCTATCTCATTTGACAAATTTGAAGGTTTCACCTTCGCAACTTCTCTAAGCAAACGTTGTAAGCATCGTCGACTCAAAGCACCGCTAGCCTTTGGGCTATCTGCTAATACTAGACAAGCTTCTTTGTAGTCGGTTGAAAACTTCTCGGGCACTTCCTCTGGCAATGGTGCTCGCGCTATACTCTTAGGCCACACCATATAAGACTTGGGTATGATTGTTGGCGCGGGGAATACAGGTCCCCCTCTGACGACTTCCAACATAATAATAATCCTTTTACAATCGGCACAATAACAATGCTTCAGATACCACTGGCCATCCTTATCATTACCAACGCTAATAGGCTGTTTCCACTCTTCGAAAAAAGATTCTAGGCAATGTGGACATTTCATAGTGTCCTCCTATTTTCAGACTTCACACTCACAGCTTCTGCAACGATTTTTCGAAGTCTTTTACCCGCGGCGGCTTCTTGCCCTCTCTCACGGAGAGATATCCTTGCACATTCTGAAAAACGAGAATTCCTCCCCATTGATTACGGTTCCCCTTGGCTCTCCAATGATACTGTATCCCATCCTTTTATACAGTCTAATACTACCTTCATTGTCTGTCTCAACATCTTCTGCGATACTTTTTGCTCCCAGTTTTCTGCATGTTTCTTCAATATCTAGTAAAAGGCTTGTACCCAGCCCCATGTCCCTGAATTCCGGATAGACAGCCATATTGCTGAGATAAAATGCATCGTCTTCCATTGCGCCAAAGACAGAGCTCATCCATAACAAATGTGGAAGTTGAGCGGTGAATTGCTCTTCTCCCATGTATCTCAACAGCAAATCAACCGTTCTAGCTTCTTCCTCATCTTTCACTTTCCGATCATAGCTGAGATACATACCAGCGTTTTCGCCGTTGACTTTCACAAAACGCACATGTTCAAAGCTAAAAAGATTACGTTTATAGCGAAAGAGGCTTCTCATAACCTTGCCCACATTAGCTCCAAAGGCCGCAGGGAGGAAACGCGGACCAGACATAATGAAGAGAGTGGGGAAGTCCTTCCTGTCTCCCGGAGTTCGAGCTTGAACGATTATGTGTTTAGCCATGATTTTTCCTCCTCAAGTCAAACCCACCTCAGCCTCTTGCTCCTCCTTTTCCCTGAGCTTCTGACCTCCAGGCCATCCTCAAAGAGGGCGATTTCAACAAGCTCCCAGAAGCGCTCCCGGTCGGCATTGGTCACCACTGCCTTCTCGTGGGCCTCCATCAGCGCCACCGGGTAGCCGTGCCCGCGCTGGCACTGGTCGAGAACCAGGGCATGAACTAGGCCCACCAACTCCTCCCTCTCCGCCACCCAGAGCGGCATCTCAACCCTGGCCACCTCTTCTTCCAACTTCAGGTAAAAGAAATGGATCTCATGCCCCCGATAGTATTTCTGCATAAACGGGGAACCGCTGATAAAGACAGGCGACCTTTCACCATAGCCTAGAAGCGTGCGAAAGAGGTCGCGGTCCTGGATGCCGGCGACAGCGTCGCACTCCCTCCCTGCGGCGGGGCGCTTTCCTGAGCAGTGGCGGTCGCAGTCAGGGGGGTCATGGGGGCAGAGGGCAACTCTCAAAGCATTGACCACATCGGCGCTGCGGGGGAAGCTAATGTAACTGGCAAGGGCAAAATTTCTATCCTTGCTCAGCCCCTTCAGACTGCCGAGGACTTTTAGAAATCCTTGTTCCAGGAGCGCCTCGCGGACAAATTCGGGGAAGCGCTGCCCCGCCAGACCCCACAGGATAAGCGAGCCATCGAGCAAAGCGAGGGCTGGTCTCTCCGGGGGAAGCTCGTTTGCCGTTCTGGCCATCGCAGCGCACTCCTCAACGCTTCGCTTGACACCAAGAAGCGCCCCTTCGATTAGCTCCTGCCTGTTGCCGCCAACAGGGTCCGAGATGACCAGCTCATCGCCAGAAAAGACGGCGGGCTCACTGAAAAGGGAGGCATCCGCCTCTTCTCCGTAATGGAGCACGACGGTGCCAATATTGATCAGGTAGCATGGCACCGAGCTATGGCGGTCAACATCGATATGGGAGCCATCAGTGGCGAGAACAGTGAAGTCCTGAGGACAAGGGGGCGCTTTATACTGCTGGTCAAGCCCCTGGGTCAGCCCAGCGACAAGCCAGGTGGTCTTGCTGGCGGCAATCTTGCTCCTCAGAGACTGGATGTCGGCAGCTTGAGAGCGAAGAGTCTCCAGGGCAAGCTCAAGGTGCTCCTCCCTTTCCCTCTGGCCTGCCTTGAGCCTTGCCGCCAACCCCTTTATCTGGGACACAACCTGGGCCAGATCTAGGGGCATCTCATCCTCCGTGGGGAGTATAGCACAGCAGTTTCCCTCGAGCAATCCAGTTCATTGCTTGACGGTGCTGGGTTTGGTATTATTCCACGGGAGGGAGAAACTTTGAGCGTAGGACTTGTCTATGACCCTATTTATCTGGAGCATGATACCGGCCACCACCCGGAGAACGCCCAAAGGCTGGTAGAGATTATGGGGCTCCTTGAGGAAGCGGGGGTGAAGGCGCAGCTTGTCCCTCTTGCCCCGCGAGCCGCCTCGCAGGAGGAGCTGTCAACGGTGCACGCCACGGGACTCATCTCTTATATCCAGGCGTTTGCCGAAAGGGGTGGCGGCTTGCTTGATGTCGATACTGTGGTCTCGCCAGCCTCCTACGATGCCGCACTCTATGCTGCCGGTGGTGTCATCAAAGCCACGGATGGGGTGATGGGCGGTGAGGTGGAGAGCGCCTTCGCCCTGGTCAGACCCCCGGGACACCACGCCCTGCGCTGGGAGGCGATGGGGTTCTGCCTGTTCAACAACATCGCCATCGCTGCCAGGCATGCCATAAATAGCTACGGCCTGGAACGCATCATGATCGTTGACTTCGATGTCCATCATGGCAATGGAACCCAGGATACCTTTTACCACGACCCCAGTGTCCTCTATTTCTCAACCCACCAGTATCCCTTCTACCCCGGGAGCGGTCGCTTCGATGAAACGGGGGATGGTTTGGGGGAGGGCTATACCGTTAACGTCCCTCTGCCTGGTTGGTGCGGCGATAATGAGTGCCTGAGGGTTTTTGAGGAGATACTGGTCCCGGTGGCAAGGCGCTTTCAACCCCAGTTGATACTGGTCTCCGCTGGCTATGACGGCCACTGGAGTGATGACATATCACTGATGCAATTGAGCGTCAGTGGCTATGCCCAGATGGTTGGCATCATAAAGAAGCTTGCCCAGGAGCTTTGCCACGGTCGGATCGTCCTCACCCTGGAGGGAGGCTACAGCTTACCTGCTCTGGCCTCCTCGGTGAGAGCCACCTTCGATGTCCTCCTCGACAACCCTGAGCTAGTCGATCCCCTGGGCGCACCTCCCCAGGCAGGGACGACTCACTCCATCGATAAACTTCTTGAGGTGATAAAGGAGACCCACAAACTAGGCTGAGAGAGAAAGCCTCGCTTAACGTTTCTGCACCAGGGGGCAGGTGGAAGTGGAGCACTCCTCACATTCCATCTCACAGGGCTCGATGTGGATGATCACCGTGGAGTAGAGGAGCTTACACTTGATGTCGCTCTCCAGGTGGTCACACAGACGGTGCGCCTCCTCCACACTAGCGCTCTTGGCTACTACCAGGTGAAGGTCGATGTGTCTTTCCCTTCCCGCCTTTCGGGTGCGAAGTTCATGGAAGCCCAAAAGTTCCCCAAAGTGCTCCATGATGCAAGAGGTTATGAGCCCCTCTTCTTCCTCGGGAAGCCTGACATCGACAAGGCCACCAGAGGCTCTCTTCACCACGTCATATGCTGTCCTGAGGATGAAAAGAGCGACCATTAAGGCAATAATAGGGTCGAGAACGTTAAGCCCCGTTATTTGCACCACCACTAGCGCCACCAGTACCCCCAACGAGGTGTAGATGTCGGCGGCGAGATGGCGGGCATCGGCCTCCAGAGCTATGGAGTCGGTTTCCCTGGCAACACGCAGCAGGTGGCGGGAAACGATAACGTTCACCACCACAGAGACCGCCATGACTGCAATCCCTAAAGTCAAAAACTGGAGTGCCTCCTCTTCCATGATCCTCCTCACCGCTTCATAACCGATGAAGCCAGCGGCGACGAAGATCAGGGCAGCCTCTATGGTGCC
Source organism: Chloroflexota bacterium (assembly GCA_030626475.1). GTDB lineage: Bacteria > Chloroflexota > Dehalococcoidia > E44-bin15 > E44-bin15 > JADFVG01. The sequence goes on from DAOUOW010000018.1 coordinate 6,059, forward strand.
ACTGACATTCTCTATCTTGCCATGACCGAAGGGGTGCTCACGATCCGCAGGCCTTCCTGCCAGCCGCAGGCTGAGAAAGGCAATGCCCGCCGCTATGAGGTCTATGCCGCTGTGAATTGCCTCAGAAATAATGCCGATGCTCCCGCTGAGGATGCCCGCAGTCACCTTAAGCAGGATCAAGAAGCTATTGGAGATGATGGAGAGTCCAGCGGCACCAGTTCTGGTGCGGAACATTCTTATGCCTCTCTAAGCTGCACCCGCCTCGGCCGCAGCCGCCTGAAGAGCCTCCCCAACCCCCCCGTCTCCCACTCGATCACTAGCTGGCTGGCGATGCACACCGAGCTGTAGGTGCCGCTGATGACCCCGATAATCAAGACGAGGACAAAGTTGTGGATAGTTGCCCCGCCGAAGAGGAACAGGGCGAGAAGGACGAAGAGGGTGGTCAGGCTGGTGTTGAGGGAGCGCCCCAGAGTCTCCATAATGCTGTTGTTAACCGTTTCCTCAATGTCTCTGCCAGACCTTTTCGCCATATTCTCCCGGATGCGGTCGAAGACCACGATGGTATTATTTACGCTATAGCCGATGATGGCAAGGATACCCATGATAAACATAACGGTAATCTCCATATCATAGAACGCACCAAGAAGGGCGTACATGCCCAGAACAACAACGACGTCATGAACCAGCGTCACTATGGCGCAGACGCCAAAGCGGAAGGGTTTCACCAGCCGGCGAAAAGCCCAGGTGATATAGAGCAGGATGCCCACTGCGGCAACGCCCACTGCGATGGCAGCATTGCGCCCGATCTCCCTGGCCATGATGGGGGACACAGTATAGACGTCCTTAACCTCAAGGGGACCGAATCTCTGCTCTAGAGCCTCCCCAATCATCGTCTGCTCTGAGGGTGTTATCACCTCGCCGGTCTCTGGATCCCTCACCTCTGGCTCTAGTTCTCTGGTGCGGATGAGGAAATCGCCTTCCCCGGTGCGCTGGATGATGGCATCATCGTGTCCCAGATTCGCCATCTCGTCGCGAAGGTCCGCCTGCTCCACAGTCTGCTCAAAGTCAATGGTCATCGTCGAACCGCTGGTGAACTCGATTCCACCTTTGAAACCAAAGGCGATGAGGGAAATGACCCCAATCAGGATCACCAGCGCCGAGAACAGGAAGTACCATTTCCTTTTGCCCACAAAGTCGAGCATTTAGCATCTCCCTTCAAGTGCAATCATGGTCGAAATAGACCCGCCTTCCTTGACACCGGAGTGAGGGCAATAACGCGGAGAAAGGTACGCGTAACAACGATCGCCGTAAACATGCTCACTGCCACACCGACAAAAAGTGTTAGGGCAAACCCCATCACCGGGGCAGAGCCGAACTCATTCCCAAACCAGTAGAGGATGGCACAGATAATAAAGGTAGAAACATTACTATCACGGATGGAGGGCCAGGCACGATTAAACCCAGCTTCGATAGCAGCCTTCAGCCCTTTTCTCGCCCTTAACTCCTCCTTTGTCCGTTCGAAGATGAGGATGTTGGCATCAACGGCCATGCCTATGGAGAGGATCAGAGCGGCAATACCAGCCAGGGTGAGAGTCACCGGAACCAGCTTGAAGATGGTGAGGACAAAGGAGATGTAGATGAGCAAGGCAAAGCTGGCCAAAACACCGGGCAGGCGATAATAGATGATCATGAACGCCAGGACCAGCGCCATCCCCACCATCCCTGCTATCAGGCTCTTACGCAGCGAATCTTTACCCAGGGTGGCATCCACCGTCTGTTCACGCTCCAGAGTAAGGGGAACGGGCAATGCGCCGGTGTTCAACTGGATGGATAGCCGTTGTGCCCGTCCTACGTTAAGGCCCTCGATGATGCCCTCATCACTGATCTGGCTCCTGACCACTGGCGCAGAGATAAGCTCATTATCAAGGACAATACCAAGGGGCTTATTGATGAGTCTACCCGTGATCTGCGAGAAGAGCTCTGCCCCATCAGAGTCCAACTCAAAGTGTACCACTGGCTCACCGGTCTGACGCTGGATATCGATATAGGAGTTCGCCTTGAGATAGACGCCGGTGAGCGGTATCTCCTCTCCATCTAAGGTGCCGGTTGCTGGGACCCACTTTTGCACCGACGCGCCAAACTCGTGATCCAGGGTGAGCTCGGAGTCCAGCGTAAGCGTGTTGGTGTCAAGGTCGATGTCCGTTATCGTCATGGCATCGGTCGAAGGTTCGTCTTTCTTCTCGTCCCAGGCCTCCTGCCACGGCCCAATGGTGATAATATCGCCAACGCCGAACCTGCTGGCATCGCTTACCACTATCAGGACATCCCCAGCTTTGGCATCTTCAGTCACAGCAGCACTGGCTCCTTCGGTCTGCGCCCAGAACTCCAGCTCCGCCGTATGACCTACCAGGTCCTTGGCCTCCTCAATATCGGTAACACCAGGAAGCTGAAGGGAAATGCGATCACCACCCATGGTTTGAATAACGGGTTCGGTAACCCCGTATTCATTGATCCGCCTTTCGATGATTCGCTTGGTCTCAGCTAGGCGTCCCGACTGCTCCCCGCCGGGGATATCACTGAAGTCAGCTTTATATATCAGGTTGGTGCCCCCCTGCAGGTCGAGTCCCAGCCTCATCCCATCCCTTTCACCGATAAGGGGCAGGTCGATCTTGTCGATCAGCATCACACAGGCGGCGAAGGCAACCAGCAGAATGATGCCTATTAGTGTTAGCTTATTCCTTCTCCCCATCTTTTCACTCTATAGGTCTATCTCTGAGTTATGCCAGTCTGCTTTCGATAGCTAAGGGTGGTTGGATAACCTTTTTCGCACCCTAGGCTTTGTAAGTTATGGCTATTTTGCTTTCAGTGCTCCCTTAAGTGAAAGTTGCTTTTGGACGAAAACAAGCGCCTCTTCTCTGGTAGTGATATCCCCCGCAGCCTGCGCTTCGCGCACCGCCTCTAAAAGCTCGCCTATCTTGGGACCCGGTGCCAGGCCGAAGATATCGATTACGTCGTGACCATCGAGCAGCTTGGGTGGCGCCACGATGCTCTCCTCACTGAAACGCTCCTCCAGGACATAGGCCAGCTTCTGGGCATGCTCCCGCCACTCCTCAAAATCAAGCTCAGGCCCTCGGGTTGCTAGATGGTCGGCAAGATTGAGGAAAATGGTATCGATGGCCACATCTCCGGTGTCCCTGAAGTAGCGGTAGATGGCGCGGCGGGTGGGAAGTCCCTCCCCCGATAACTGCCCGGGACGCAGGTGATGCATCACCATTTTTTGCACCATCTCCCTCTCCCTGGCACTGAACCTCAATCTCTCCATAACCCCCCCGGCAACGCTCGCCCCCTCCTTTGCATGCCCGAAGAAGCGCATCCTGCCCTTTCCATCAATAGACTTGGTCGCCGGCTTGGCCACATCATGGAGCAGCGCAACGAGCTTGAGCAGGGTCTTCCTGCTATGCCCGCTGCTTACCTCCTCCTCGAAATGCCGCTCTAATTCCGAAGACCAGGGAACAAGGGCTAAGATTCCCTCATCATAATAAGCCGAGCTTTCACTCCTGAGCACAAATTCGATAGCAGCCACGGTTTCTACCGAGTGCTCAAAGACGTCCCAAAAGTGCTCCTTGGGCTGCTCCGCTCCCTTGGTTGCCGAAAGCTCAGGGAAGATGTCCAGAAGCAGGCCCAGCTCATCGAGCAAGCGCAGCGACTGGGCAGCCTTGGGAGCAGCAAGAAGGCGGCAAAGCTCGTCTCTCACCCTCTCCCCGGCCACAGCGGTAATCAGTCGGTGGTGGCGCCCCATCTGTTTTTTAGTTTCGTCATCGAGCGAAAAACCAAATTCGGCAGCCAGGCGCAGGCCACGAAGGAGGCGCGCTGGATCATGGACAAAGGCTTTCTCGCTGATGGCGCGCACCACTCCCCTACTCAGGTCCTGCTCTCCAGCGAAGGGATCGATGAACGGGGGGCTTGGCTTCTCGATATCGTTCAGGTCCACGGCGATGGCGTCTATCGTGAAGTCCCGCTGGGAAAGGTCTTCCTCTATGCTGCCGCGCATGGTGGAGAAATCGAGATGAATGGGCGTTTCCCGGCGCAGGACTACTCTTGCTATTCCGTTTGCCTCATCAAGAGGTACATATTTCCCGTTGAGGGCCTCGGCCACCTCAGGGGCCAGTCTCATTGCATTGGCTCCAACGACGATATCGATATCATAGCCCTCTCGCTCCAACAAGGCATCGCGCACGAAGCCTCCGGTGAGGTAAGCCTCGATGGAGCGCTGGCTGAGGAAGTCCCTTAACCACAGCAAGATGTCAAAGGTTTCTTTTTTTGCCCTTAAGCGCTGCTTCCCTTTTGCCATTTCTCCTCGACCACAGCAATACTTTTGAAAAGGCCACTAGCTCGAAAAAAGCGAGACTTTTGCGACAACGTCATAGCTCGAAAAAAGTCCCGCCCTGGCTGGTGAGGGTTAACATGCCTATATCTCAGTTACTTCAGCCCCCGGCTCTAATTTTGATAGCTTATCCGGGCTTTCCAGGTGGTTAATGTATAGAACACCGTTCAGGTGGTCGATCTCATGCTCCAGGGCCTGGGCCATGAGTTCCTCCCCCTTGATGCGAACCTCCCCGCCATGGCGATCCAATCCCTTGGCCACCACCTTAACCGCGCGCTTGATCTCACCGCGATAACCGGGAACGCTTAAGCACCCCTCCACAACCTGGCGCTCCCCAGACCTCCTCACTATCTGAGGATTGACCAGAGCCAGTGTCTCTTCGCCCGGTAGCTCAATAACGATCACCCGCAGCGAAACCCCCACCTGAGGTGCCGCCAACCCCACGCCTCCAATCTCGTGCATCGTCTCCACCATGTCATCGATGAGCCGCTGCACAGAGCCATTGATATTCCCCACCCGCTTCGCTTTTTGGCCAAGCACGGGGTGGGGATGACAAACAATGGGAATGACCGCCATCGAATATGCAAACCTCAGCTATTTCCAGAGCGGAACAACATCAAGATTATAGCCCAGAGGTGCTTCCCTGTCAAAGCAGGCTCACCGGGTCGATGTCCACTATCCAGCCTTGAGGCACGGGCACCTGAGCCAGAAGTTGAGCTGGATCGTCGCCGCGAACAACGATCTGCCAGCGAAACTTGCCCCTAATCCTGGGGATAAAAGCCGGGGAGGGCCCAATCAGGGAGATATCCGCCATGCTCCAGGAGTCCCTCTCCTCTGTGAGCAGGCGGTGCATTCTTTGAGCCTCTCTCTGGCACTGGGCATTGCTGGGATGGGTGTAAAGGAGGCGCGCTAAGCGGTTGAAGGGAGGGTTTGAGTACTGGCGGCGGAGGGAGATTTCCTGCTGATAAAGGGAGCGATAGTCATGTTTGGCGGCGCAGGCAATGGCATAGTGCTCCGGATTATAGCTCTGGATAACGACATGACCTGCCCGTGCTCCCCTGCCTGCCCTGCCTGCAACCTGGCTCAGGATTTGAAAGGTGCGCTCGCTGGCTCGGAAATCGGGAAGGTGAAGGCTGATATCGGCATTGATCACCCCCACCAGGGTAACCAGGGGCAGGTCTAACCCCTTAGCAATCATCTGGGTGCCGATGAGGATATCTGCCTCATGGGCAACAAACTTATCCAGGATCTCCTCATGGGAATGCTTGCCTCTAGTGGCATCGCGATCCCAGCGCAGCAGAACTGCCTCAGGGAAGGCATAAGCAGTCTCCTCCTCTATCTTCTGGGTGCCGATGCCGAGAAACCTGATTCGCTTGCTGCCACATTGAGGGCAGACATCAGGGACCGGGGCGCGATAATTGCACTGATGGCAGACCAGGTCTTCACCCGCTGAGTGGTAGGTCAGGGCAACATCACATCTGCGACAGCGCAGCACATAGCCACAATCGCGGCACTGAACAAAGGTGGAGGTGCCCCTGCGATTGAGGAAGAGGATAACCTGCTCTCCTGCGGCTAAGGCCTGCTCCATCCTCCTCGCCAGCGCCCTGCTGAAGGTGCTCCTATTCCCTGCCTTTAGCTCTTCCCTGAGGTCAACAACCTCCACCTTGGGCAGCAGGTCCTGTTCCCTTCTCTCAGCCCTGGCGATCCGCCCCGGCAGCTCTAACAGACGATAGTCGCCAACTTGGCTCCGATAGTAGCTGACGACGTCAGGGGTGGCGCTGCCCAGGATCACCACCGAGCCACTGAGCTCAGCCAGCCTGATAGCTACATCGCGGGCATGATAGCGCGGCGACTGCTCGTGTTGCTTATAGGTCCACTCATGCTCCTCATCAATGACGATAAGCCCCAGGTCAGGCAGGGGGGCGAAGATTGCTCCCCTGGAGCCAATGACGACATCAAAGGCCCCCTCATTAATCCGCCACCACTCATCAAACTGCTCCCCTATTGAAAGCTTGCTGTGAAACACGCCCACCCTCCCGGGAAAGCGCGAGGCGAAGCGATCGATGGTCTGTGGGGTGAGGGCGATCTCAGGGACGAGGACAATGCCTCGCTTGCCCAGCGAGATTGCCTTCTCCAGAGCACGGAGGTAAATTTCTGTTTTGCCGCTTCCGGTTACGCCATGGAGCAGGAAAACGGGCGCCTTTTGATGATCACCCTTTTCGCCCTCAAAGGCCGCTTTGATCTCCCTCCAAACCGCTTCTTGCGCTGTGGTAAGAGTGGGTGCGGGTAGAGGCGAAAAGGTGCGGTGAGCCAGGGGGTCGCGGTGCACCTGAACCTGCTCGATGCTGATGAGCCCCTTTTTTCGCAGCGCCTCTACCACTGCCCGGGGACAGCCGACACGCTCTCTCGCTTGAGAAAGGGGGATGGGGCTAGATTCTGCCAATAGAAGCTGAAGAAGCTCCGCTTGCCTGGGCGCTGCGCTCATCCTGGAGAGTTCCTGGCGTACCCTCTCCACCTCGACGGCAAGGCGAAGGTAGGGCACAACCTTTGCCCTGACCTTAACCTTCTCCAGCTCCTGGCTTTTTGCCACCAGCTTTTTTCGAACCAGTTGAGCGATAAGAGTCCTGGCCTTTGTCTTGCCCACGGCCTTTTCCACCTCCGCCATCTCCACCTTGCCCTTCCTCTGCAGAAGATTGATAAGCCCCCTCTGGGAGGGGTTTAGCGAAGAGATGATAGCTTCAGAGGGACGAGCAACGAGGGAGACAAAGGTGAGCACCTTGCGCTCAAATCCGGGGGGCAACATCAAGCCAGCGGCATCGAAAAGGGGGCAAAGATAGCGCTCGCTGATCCAGCGCGCCAGCTCGACCTGCACCGGAGATAGTATCGGCTGTGGAGCGATGATGCCGACGACATCCCTGGTCTCTTCTACTGCGGGATACTCTGTTAACTCAAAGACGATGCCCTGAACCACCCTGGGGCCGAAGGGAACCCACACCGCATGACCCACTGCCAGGGGCAGATCTGGGGGCACAGCATAGCTAAAGGTTTTCTGCTGTACTCCAGGAGAATTGACCGCAACCTCAGCATAGCTCATCCCTGTTATCCCCAGAAAGGCGATAGGGATAGGCTCGCCTTTTCTAATCTTGCTTGCGCTCCTCTTTGGGCCTTCTCTCTTTCAGTCGCGCCGCTTTGGCGGTGAGCCCGCGCATGTAGTAGAGCTTGGCTCGACGCACCTTGCCATGCCGCAGTACTTCCACCTTCTCTAACGAGGTGGAGTGGAGGAAAAAGGTGCGTTCCACCCCAACCCCATAGGCAACACGCCTCACTGTGAAGTTGGCGTTAACGCTGCCCTTTCTCACCCTGATCACCACCCCCTGGAAAACCTGAGACCGCTCCCGCTGCCCCTCTGCCGCCCTAATGCTCACCTTAACCGTATCGCCGGGGCTGATGACAGGGATATTGGGATTTGGCTCCGGTCTGACTAATGTAGAAATGTCCATCTGTATGCAACCTTCTCTATAATAAACAATTTCTTTTGTCGTTTATCTTAGATTTACCGGCTCTTCTCTTACCTTCCGTTTCTCTTGCGGGGTAAGTTCTGCCTTCTCCAGCAGATCCGGGCGCCGCCTCAGGGTGCGCAGGATGGATTGCTCCCGCCGCCATTTGGCGATCTGGGCATGATTCCCAGAGAGCAGCACTGCAGGAACTTCCCATTCCCGATAGAGCTGAGGATGAGTGTACTGCGGATGCTGCAAAAGTCCGGTGACATGAGAGCCCCCACTTGCTGAGGCCTCTGAGCCGAGGGAGCCAGGAAGCTGCCTGACCACAGCATCGACCAGCACAATGGCGGCAGGCTCCCCTCCGCTGAGCACATAATCCCCAATGCTGATCTCATCGCTAATCAAGTGCTCCCGCACCCTCTCATCCACCCCCTCGTAGTGGCCACAGATGAGGATCATCCGTTCATAACCTGCGAGCTCCTCAATAACCTCCTGGCGAAGCAGTCGCCCTTGAGGCGTGAGCAGGATAACAGGAACCTCCTCTTCCCCCTTTATCGCCTCTACCGCGGCAAAGAGCGGCTCCGGCTTGAGCACCATCCCCGGACCACCCCCGTAGGGATAGTCATCGACGACGTGATGCTTATCCGAAGTATAGTCCCGCAGGTTATGGATGGCAATACTCACCAGTTGCCGGTCAATAGCCCTTTTGATAATGCTTTCAGCAAATGGTCCGCTGAACATATTGGGAAAAAGGGTAACAATATCGATGCGCATTCAGTCCTCCTCCAGCTCTCTCCCGCACTCAACTGCTTCACCCTTGAGAACCTCCATGGCATGGGGCAGAGCGGGAAGAATCACCTCCAGACATTCCTGTACCGCCCTGGGACTGCCGGGGAGGTTGATAATCAAGCTCCCCCCGCGAATACCAACCACCCCCCGGCTCAGCATCGCCATGGGTGTCTTTTTCATGCTCTCGGCTCTCATCACCTCGGCAAACCCGGGCACCATCCTTTCCACCACCGCCAATGTGGCCTCAGGGGTAACATCACGGGGGCTCAATCCCGTACCCCCGGTAGTGACGATGAGCTCGATGCCTTCCTCATCTGCCCACTGGATGAGCTTTTGCGAGATGATTTCCTTCTCGTCAGGGACGATGTCATATTTTACTAGGCGGGCATCGAGAGGGGCAAGGAGCTTCTTGATCGCCTTGCCGCTCTTGTCCTCCCGCTCGCCTCGCGAACCCCTGTCACTGATGGTAAGTATCCCTGCGGTAAGCATCGCAATTCCAAACCACTTGGGCTAAAGCTTCTGCGATTATAGCATGAAGCGGCTCCATTGCAAAGAGCAGCGAATTTGCAAAATGGGTGTGGGGGGTATTGACAAAATGTGGGGGAATGTGGTAAGATGTGGGCTAATATGGATTGACAGGGTGTTTTTTGAGGATTAAGAAAGCATGTTTTTAGGAACTTACGAGCACAGAATCGACCCCCGGGGCAGAGTAGCCATCCCGGCCAAGTTCAGGGAGGAACTCAGGGCGGGGTTGGTGCTTGCCCAGGGTTTTGATCGCTGCATCTATGTTTATCCCCTAAAGATGTGGCAGGAGATGGCCGAAAAGCATGCCGCCCCCCTGATCGCCAAAGAGAAACTACGGAGGATAAGCAGGTTCATCTTTTCCCCTGCCTTCACCGAGGATCTTGACCGGCTGGGGAGGGTCCTCCTCCCCGCCACGCTGCGCCATTATGCCGACATCAGAGATGTGGTAGTCATCGCCGGTCTCAATACCTACGTCGAGATCTGGAGCAAAGAGCACTGGGACGCTGAGAAGGCTTTGATGGATGAGCAAGGATGGCAGCTCGCAGAGGGGATGGAGCTGCGAGAATGAGGCTGCAATTGGAAAAGTTCATCCATATTCCCGTCCTCCTCGATGAGGTTATCGCTGCCCTTCAGGTTCAGCCAGGAGGGCGCTACATCGATTGCACCGTGGGCGAGGGAGGACATGCTTCTGCCATACTGGAGAATAGCTCCCCAGGAGGGCAGCTTCTTGGCATCGATCTCGATCCCCAAGCCATTGCTCAGGCCAGAGAAAGGCTGCTCCCTTATGGCAGAGAGGCTTTCTTAATCAACAATGATTACCAAAATCTGGCAGAGATCTGCTCCACACTGGACTTCCAACCAGTCCACGGCATCCTTTTTGATCTCGGCCTCTCCTCCTTTCAGCTCGCCAACACAAGCCGTGGCTTCAGTTTTCGTTTTGATGCCCCTCTTGACATGCGCTTTAACCCCGCCCAGGAACTTACTGCAGCCACCATCGTCAATACATTCTCCGAGCAGGAGCTGGCTGCAATCATCGCTAACTATGGTGAGGAACGCAGAAGCAAGCAGATAGCAAGGTCTATCGTGGCCAGTCGCCCCTTAAATACCACCCTCGAGCTTGCTGCCGTGGTGCAGAGGGCTGTTGGTATTAGGGGCAGGATTCATCCCGCCACCAAGACCTTTCAGGCACTGCGCATCGCTGTGAACCAAGAACTTGAGCGCCTTAAGGTGGCGCTTGAACAGTCTGTCAACCTCCTCGGCTTCGGCGGCAGACTGGTAGTCATTAGCTACCACTCTCTGGAGGATCGCCTGGTCAAGGAGTACCTGAATCGAGAATCGCGAGATTGCATCTGTCCTCCACGGACACCGGCTTGTATCTGCGGTCACAAGGCTACCCTCAGGTTGATTGACAAGAAGCCGATTGTCCCTTCGCCTGCTGAGATTGAGGTCAATCCGCGCAGTCGGAGTGCCAAAATGAGGGTGGCCGAGCGCATCTAGCAGCAGAAGGTCAGCGCTTCTGAGAAGCGCTCATTTTTGAGGGAGCATAGGGCAGTGTCCTGCCTGGCGGCAGGATCATAGCCCAGAGGTGAAAATGTCCTTGTCGAGCCTAAAAGCTGCAAGCAGTGACACAGCCCTGCCCCTTCACAATCGTTAACAATTAATAATGGAACCAAAGGGGGTGCTTAACATGTAGTGATCTCTAAGATAAAAGGTCGCCAAAGATTACTCGAAAGGAGGAAGTAAATGGCGAAGAATGAAGTCGTTGCTGCTATCGATGTTGGCACAACCAAGGTCTGCAGCATTATTGCCAACATGGGCCAGGGAGATGGGCTTCAGGTTCTGGGGGTTGGCGTTACCCCTTCCCGGGGGTTACACAAGGGCCTGGTGGTCAATATCACCGAGGCTAAACAGTCCATCAGGCAATCAGTGAAGAAGGCGGAGCAAGCCAGCGGTCTCAAGATGGACGCTGCCTACGTTGGGGTCACGGGAAGGCATATCAGCTCGCTAAACAATCGAGGTGTGGTTGCCATCTCACGCAGTGACCGGCTAGTTCGGCCTGATGACCTCAAGCGAGTGCTTCAGACCGCCCGCACTGTTGCTGTCCCCAGCGACAGGAAATTGCTCCACGTTATCCCCAGAGGCTATGCCCTGGATGGTCAGGTGGGAGTGAAAAACCCCATTGGTATGCATGGCTTCAGGCTGGATGTGGAAACCCATGTTATCACTGCCGCAATAGCCTCAGTCCAGAACCTGGTTAAGTGCATCCGGGGTGTTGGTGTCGATATTGAAGACCTGATTCTCGAACCTCTTGCCGCTGCTGAGGCGGTGTTGCGGCCGGATGAAAGGGAGTCCGGCGTTATCTTGGCCGATATCGGCGGTGGCACCACCGACATCGCTCTCTTCAGGGACGGCAGCATCTGGCATACCTCTATTCTCCCCGTAGCTGGCTATCAGATGACCAGAGACATCGCCATCGGCCTCGGACTGCCCTTTGAGGTGGCCGAGGAGATGAAGAAGAGGCATGGCAGCATAATGCCCGTCTACAACGGCAATGAGGAGGAACCCAACACACTGAAGATGGAGAACGGCTACAGTGTCTCCTATCAAGATCTCTGCGAGGTTATCAGGGCTCGGGTGGAGGAGATTATGAAGCTGATCGCTTTGGAGATACCGGGTAACGACTATCTCAAAGAGGTTCCCTGCGGCTTGGTGCTCACCGGTGGTAGCTCCAACCTTCTGGGCATAGAAGCTTTAGGGCAAGAGGTGCTGGGGATACCGGTAAGGGTCGGGACGCCGACGGGGGTTTATGGCATCGCCGATATTCTCCCCGATCCCGCTTATGCCACCAGTGTCGGTCTCTTGCTCTGGGGGACAAGGAGGCATGAGGGCGAGCAAGGCTGGCAATCCAGAGGTCTGGGCCAAACCTTCAGGCGCGTCTATTTCCGCATGAGGAGGGCGGTTTTTGGTTAACGCCAGAGATGAAGAAGCCGACAAAGAAAGGAGGAAGAAATGGCAAAGACAAGCTTCGTTCCTAACCCGGCGAGGATTAAAGTTATCGGTCTTGGCGGTGGCGGCTGCAACGCCATCACGCGCATGATTCAAGAGGAGATTCAGGGGGTGGACTTCATCGGGGTGAATACCGATGCCCAGGCTTTGCTCCTGACTGAGGCACCAACCCGCATCCAGATCGGAGAAAAGATGACCCGAGGTCTGGGGGTCGGTGGCGACCATACCTTGGGCCGGAAGGCTGCGGAGCAGAGCCGCGATGAGCTCAGAGAAAGCGTCCGCGGCGCCGACATGGTATTTATCACCGTTGGCATGGGTGGCGGTACCGGCACTGGTGCCGCGCCTGTAGTGGCCGAACTGGCAAAAGAACAACAGGCTCTCACCATTGCCGTGTGCACCAAACCCTTCGCCTTTGAGGGGGCACATCGGCGCGATGTATGCGAGGAAGGCATCGAGTGCCTTCTGGAGAAGGTGGATACCCTGATTGTCATCCCCAATGATCGCCTGCTCACCCTGTGCGACAACAAGACCGCAATGGCCAATGCCTTCAAGATGGCGGATGATGTTTTACGCCATGCCGTTCAGGCTATCGCTGAGGTGATTACCGTGCCCGGGGTCATCAACCTCGACTTCGCCGATGTCAAGGCGGTGATGCTGGATGCAGGTCCTGCCTGGATGTCCATCGGCCATGGCACGGGGCAGAATCGTGCCATCGATGCTGCCAAGGCAGCCCTTGCTAGTCCCCTGCTCGATGTCTCTGTGGCAGGGGCCAAGGGGGTGCTGTTTAATGTCTGTGGCGGCTCAAGCCTCACCCTCTTTGAGGTCAATGAGGCAGCAGAGGTCATTGGCAAGGCGGTGGATCCTGACGCTAACATCATCTTTGGCGTCGTCTACGACTCCAACATGGATAACGATATCAGGATCACACTGATCGCCACTGGCTTCACCGCACCAAGAGGACGCATAGTGCGAAAAGATGAGGAGCTAAACCAGCTGCTCCAGGATCTGGAGAGAGAGCACGAGCTGGATGTTCCCACCTTCCTTCGCCGTCCTTCACAGCGAAGGAGAGCCATAGAAGCTACCTCTATCAGGCAGCATAGTCTCCATTCAATCCCGCGCTAAGTTCCCGAGAAACCGGGAACCTCGATAGGGCCGTAAGCTCCAAAAGTGCTTACGGCCCTCTTGTTTTTTCACCCTAAATGCTGTGGTAAAACCCTTGACAGCAACTATATATTGTGGTAGTATTCTTGAGCTACCCAATATATAGGGGTGTTGTTTATGAGGTGTCCCTATTGTGGCTATGAGGACTCCAAGGTTGTTGACTCGCGAAATACAGGGGATGGCATCCGTCGTCGCCGCCAGTGTCTAAGTTGTGACTCTCGCTTCACTACCTACGAGCGAGCTCAGGCCACCAACATGCTGGTGATCAAGAAGGATGGACGGCGAGAGGAATTCAGTCGAGAAAAAATGGTCGCCGGGATTCGCAAGGCCTGCGCCAAGCGCCCGGTATCCCAGGAGACTATCGAGGAATTGGTTGATGACATCGAGGCTCAGCTTCACCAGTTGGGCAAGGGAGAGGTGGCAACCACCGTCATCGGTGACATGGTAATGGACAGATTGCGCCAGCTTGATGGTGTCGCCTACATTCGCTTCGCCAGTGTCTACCGCGCCTTTGCCGACATCGAGGAGCTGAAGCAGGAGGCTGATGCCTATGAAAGGCTGCTGCCCAACTCCACAAGCCAGCTTCCCCTTTTTCCCAATGAGGAGCTCAATGTCATCGCTCGCGGAGTTGCTAACAGAGGCAAGCAACCAAGAGAGAGCGCAAAATGAACGAAAACGTTGCTTTTCGCAATCGAATTGCACGCCAGGTTTTCCACTACTGCGAGTCTATCGGCATATCGGACCGGGAGCAGATGGAGCTACTCACCGAGCAGGTCATCCAGCGCCTGGAGCAAACATATCACCCCTTTCCCGGGATGGAGAGCGCGTTGCCCGAATCGCGCTTAACCGCATCCGCTATTCAGGACACAGTAAAGCAAATTCTCGCTGAAGGGAGCCAAATGGAGGTCGCAGCAAGATCCACCGAACCCAAACGGAGGGGACAGCGCAAGGTAGCGAAGAGGGAAGCCGAGGCCAAAGCGCCATCAGAGGCTGTGGAACTTTCCCAAAACGCCTTAACCGTATTGGAGAGAAGATACCTTAAAAAGGATAGCGAGGGCCGGGTTACCGAGACAGCGCAGGACATGTTCCGCCGCGTGGCCGAGAATATCGCCTCCGCTGAGGCCAAAGCCAAGCGCAAGGCGTGGGAGGAGGAATTCTATCGGGTGATGGCCAATCTTGAGTTCCTGCCCAACTCCCCGACCCTGATGAATGCCGGCAGGGAGCTTCAGCAGCTCTCCGCTTGCTTTGTCCTCCCCATTGAGGACTCCATGGAATCGATCTTCAATGCTGTAAAGTACACCGCCCTAATTCACAAGAGCGGTGGTGGCACTGGCTTTTCTTTCTCCAGATTGAGGCCCGAGGGCGACAGGGTTGGCTCCACGGGAGGGGTCGCCAGCGGACCAGTTTCCTTCATGAGGGCCTTTGATATCGCCACCGATGTCATCAAGCAGGGGGGGATGCGCCGTGGTGCCAACATGGCTATCTTAAACGTCAATCACCCCGACATCGAAAAATTCATCACGGCAAAGGCCAATGGTGACACCTTCACCAACTTCAACCTCTCGGTGGCGGCGACCGATGAGTTTATGACCGCGGTGGAGAAGGGCTCCGCCTATAACCTGATAAACCCCCGCAATAAAGCGATCGTGGGCAAGCTCAATGCCAGCGAGGTTTTCCACAGGATTGTGGACCTAGCGTGGCAAACTGGCGACCCGGGCCTTGTCTTCATCGACCGCATAAACAAGGATAACCCCACGCCAAAGCTGGGCGCTATCGAGAGCACCAACCCCTGCGGCGAGCAGCCCCTGCTCCCATTTGAGTCCTGCAATCTGGGCTCGATCAACCTGGCACACATGGTCAGGGATGATGCGTCCGATATCAATTGGGATAAGCTAGAAAAAACGGTGAGCATTGCGGTCAGGTTTCTGGATGATGTGATCGATAAGAACAGCTTCCCCCTACCCCAGATTGAGGAGATGACGAAGAGGACGAGGAAGATCGGGCTCGGGGTAATGGGGTTTGCTGATATGTTGATTAAGTTAGGCATACCGTACAATTCGGAGGAGGCGCTTGAGGCCGCTGATAAGGTGATGCGCTTCATCAACGAAAAGGCTACCCAGGCCTCGGTGGCGCTGGCAGAGGAGAGGGGCGTCTTCCCCACCTTTGAGGGTAGCATATACGATGTCCCCAGCGGTTTAAGGGTTAGAAACGCCTCCAGAACAACCATCGCCCCCACCGGAACGCTGAGCATCATCGCCGGTTGCTCCAGCGGCATCGAGCCCCTTTTTGCTCTGAGCTACGTGCGCAACATACTGGATGGCGATGAGTTGCTAGAGGTGAACCAGCTCTTTGAGGAGGTGGCGAAGAGGGAGGGGTTTTATTCTGAGGAATTGATGAGAGAGCTGGCACGGCATGGCAGCCTGCGGGGGATGGACAGTGTCCCGGAGTGGGTGCAGAGGCTATTCGTCACTGCCCATGACATCAGCCCTGAGTGGCATGTCAGGATGCAGGCCGCCTTTCAAAAGAGCACCCATAACGCCGTATCCAAGACCATCAACTTCCCATCCAGCGCCACCAGAGAGGATATAGCCCAGGCCTACATACTGGCCTATAGTGCGGGTTGCAAAGGGATCACCATCTACAGGGATAGGAGCAAGGATAAGCAGGTATTGAGCATCGGAGAGGGGGAAAAGGCTGAAGCAGCGGCGCCGGTTCCCAGGGGGAGAGCGAGGACCACTAGAGGGGTCACCGAGAGGGTAGCCACTGGCTGCGGCAATATCTATGTAACGGTTAATTCCGATGCGGAAGGCATCTTCGAGGTGTTCTCCAGCCTGGGCAAGGCGGGGGGCTGTGCCTCAGCGCAGCTTGAGGCCATCTCCAGGCTCATCTCGCTGGCGCTGCGGTCGGGCCTCGATGTAGCCTCAGTGGTGAAGCATCTCAAGGGCATCCGCTGTCCCGCCATCGCCTGGGAGGAGGGTCATGCCGTGCTCTCCTGCCCCGATGCCATTGGCGGGGTGCTCGAGAGGCAGCTCAAGGGCACGAATCCGAAGGTCGATCCCGATGGATATGGCGAGGCAACGAATTTTGGCGGTCAGTGCCCCGAATGTGGCAGCATGTTGATCTATCAGGAGGGGTGCCACATCTGCCTCGCCTGCGGATACACAAAATGTAGCTAGGGAAAGGAGCCATGCTCGATAATTTCATCATCATGAGCATAGGAGGTTTTTTCCTCGTCCTGGCCCTGATATTCTTTTTGTGGGCCAGGGGCGAGGAGAGGGGCCTTAACTACGGCCTTTCCCAGCGCCGAGACCTCCGGGAGTTCCTCACCCGCTGGCCGATGCGCGTCGAGCCCGGGGCGCTGAGGGTCGGGGGGTGGCTCTCGGTTATCATAGGTTTGCTTTTGATCATTATCGGCGGCCTGCTTTTGCTTTGAGTCGATAACTAGAGGAGGGCGAAATTGGCACAGAAAAATAGAGACAGGGGCAAGGCAGGGGTGGAGGAAGAACTGAGCATAGAGCAGCTCAAGAAGCGCCTCGATAATCTGGATGCTCGCCTCGATGCCATTGACAGCATGGTCACTGCCGTTGCCGAGCGGATAGTGATGCGCCCCCTGAAACTGGAGATAGCATGCCCCAACTGCGGCAAAGTTATAGAGATCGGCGTGGTGGGCGACGGAAAGATGTTGAGATGAGTCAGGCAGAAGCACTACAGGCCGAAATGGCAATGAGATGACATGGGAGGAGACCCAGAGAGCCAGACAAAGGCTGATACGAGAGCAGGGCACTATCTATAAAGATTGGGGCGGCAGGGTCCCTATAGCCCTGATCTACCCCAACACCTATTACCTCGGCATGTCCAACCTCGGCTTTCAAACCATCTACAGACTGCTCAATAGCTACGATAACATCGTTTGTGAGCGCTTCTTCTGGAAAGAAGACAAGGCAAGCCTTGAATCGCAAAGGCCCCTCAATGATTTCGCTGTCCTCGCCTTCTCTATTTCCTACGAGCTGGACTACTTCAATGTGGTCGAGATTCTCAAATCAAGCGCCATCCCCCTCTTTGCCGCTGACCGCAGCCAAGCCCATCCCCTGGTGATCGCCGGCGGACCGTGCATCATCGCCAACCCCGAGCCCCTTTCGCCCTTTTTCGACTGCTTTGCTATCGGTGAAGCGGAGGCTATCTTGCCACCCATGCTCGATGTTATCGCTGAGGGCATCCAGGGCAGTAGAGAAGAGTTGCTCCAGATGCTGGCTTCACTTCCTGGGATTTATGTGCCCCGCCTTTATGATGGCAAGACCATCTCCCGGCAGTGGGTGCCAGACATCGATGATTTTGCCACCACCTCGGTGATCCTGACCCCGGACACGGAGCTGGGCAATATGTACCTAGTGGAGGTTGCTCGCGGCTGCAGGTGGGGTTGCCGCTTCTGCCTGGCTGGCTTTTTATTTCGACCTTTTCGTTTTCGCTCCGTGGATAACCTGCTGGCTCAAGCTGAGGTCGGCCTCAGGTATGAAAAAAGGATCGGGCTTCTGGCGGCTGCGGTCTCAGATCATCCTGATATAGAAGAACTCATGACCCGGCTGCGCCAGATGGGAGCCCAGCTCTCGGTTAGCTCCCTCAGAGTTCACCCCCTGTCGTCGGTGGCGCTCAGGGCGCTTGCCGAAGGCGGGGCGCAGACCATCACCCTCGCCCCTGAGGCAGGCTCTGAGAGATTGCGCACCGTGATCAATAAAGGAGTGGCGGAGAAGGATATCTATGAGGCCATAGATAAGGTTGCAGAGCATAGGCTGAGGCAGATCAAGCTCTATTTTATGATTGGCCTACCTACAGAAACCGATGACGATGTCGAGGAGATAGTGAAGCTGGCCCTCGCTCTCAAGGAGCGCATTGATAGCAAAGGTAAAGGGAGCCAGATCATCATTAATGTGACCCCCTTCGTGCCCAAGGCAGGAACCCCCTTCCAGTGGCTTCCGATGGCCGAGGCCCAAATCCTCAGCCATCGCTTGTCCGTAATCAAAAACAGACTTAAACCCAAGGGCATCAAGATTAAGGCCGAAAGCACGCCCTGGACTACTGCCCAGGC
>DAOUOW010000043.1 GCA_030626475.1 Chloroflexota bacterium
TGGAAGCCGAGGAGTAATTTGGAAAAGGGGGTGATTTATGAGAATCGCAATATCGGCCACAGGCCCCAGCCTTGATGCCGAGGTCGACCCTCGTTTTGGCAGGTGCCAGTACTTCGTCATCGTCGACCCGGATACCATGGAGTTTGAAACCCTGGAAAACCCCAATATTATGGCTGGTGGTGGGGCAGGGATCTCCACCGCCCAGATGGTGGCCAATATGGGTGTCCAGCTGGTGCTCACCGGCAACTGCGGCCCCAACGCCTATCAAACGCTTTCGGCGGCGGGGGTTCAGGTGATCACTGGTGCCTCGGGAACGGTGCGTAATGCCATAGAGAGCTATAAGGCGGGAGGGCTTCAAGCGACAGACCAGCCAACGGTAGGCCCCCACGCCGGAATGGGTCCTGGCATGGGCACGGGTCCCGGCATGGGCATGGGACGTGGCATGGGCATGGGACGAGGCATGGGCATGGGACGTGGCATGGGCATGGGCCCGGGCATGATGATGCCGCCGGCGGGACCTTACCCTCAGGCTCAAAGCCCAGAGCAGGAGATAGAGATGCTCAAGGGCCAGACCGAGATGCTGAGGCAGCAGCTGGAAGCCCTTCAGCGCCGAATCGAGGAGATAGAAGGCAAAAAATAGTGGAGGTGCTTTATGCCTAGAGGAGACGGAACTGGGCCTTCTGGTCAAGGGCCGGGCACAGGCAGGGGACTGGGGCGTGGTGGAGGCAGGGGCAGAATGCGGGGGACACGATCCGGGTCAGGCCCCGGTGGCGGCTGTGTTTGCCCCGGTTGCGGCACGGCGGTTCCCCATCAGGTGGGGACGCCTTGCTACAGCCTGAGCTGTCCCCAGTGTGGAGCGAAGATGGTGCGAGGCTAGATGATCATCTCTGTTGCCAGCGGCAAGGGTGGTACGGGTAAGACCCTGATCGCTACCAGCCTTGCTCTTTCCCTGGGAAACGAAACTAAGGTGCAGTTTCTGGACTGCGATGTAGAAGAGCCCAATGCTCATATCTTGCTCAAACCCACTATCGAGCGGCGGGAGACGGTTTCCATTCCCGTACCTCAGATAGATGAGCAGAAATGCACCTTTTGTGGTAAGTGTGCTGAGGTGTGCGCCTATAACGCTTTGGCGGTATTGAAAAATCGCGTTCTTGTATTCCCCGAGCTCTGCCATGGCTGTGGGGCGTGCTCCTATCTCTGTCCCGAAGATGCCATCTCCGAGGTGGAAAGGGAGATAGGGGTAGTAGAGA
The DNA here is from genome assembly GCA_030626475.1 of Chloroflexota bacterium. Taxonomy (GTDB): domain Bacteria; phylum Chloroflexota; class Dehalococcoidia; order E44-bin15; family E44-bin15; genus JADFVG01. Next base: position 1,251 of record DAOUOW010000043.1, read on the forward strand.
TTGGTCGCTCCAAGCAGATAGAGTTCATCCACGGCAGGCTGGCTGTAGGCGAGGCTATGGCCCCACCGGTAATCAGGAGGGTGAAGGAGCATATCGATCCCGAGAAAATTGTAATCATTGATGTCCCTCCAGGCACCTCGTGCCCGGTGGTGGAGGCGGTAGGGGGGAGCGATTTCTGCCTTCTGGTGACCGAGCCCACCCCATTTGGCCTCAATGACCTGACCCTGGCCGTGGAGACGGTTAAGAAGCTGAAAATACGCCGCGGCGTGGTGGTCAACCGCGCTGGCGTTGGGGATAGGAAGGTGGATGAATATTGTGAGGGTGAGGGCATCCCCCTCCTGCTCTACATCCCGCTGGATACCCAGATCGCCCGCTTCTACTCACAGGGGGTCCCCCTGGTGGAAGGGATGCCCGAGTGGCGGGAGGCTTTCTTGAAGCTTGCAGAAGACATCCGCGCGGAAGTTGACCCTGAGGATAGCCGGAAATGAAGGAGATCGTGGTTCTCAGTGGCAAAGGGGGCACGGGAAAGACCATCTTGGTGGCTTCCTTTGCCGCTCTGGCTCAGGGCAAGGTGATGGCCGACTGCGATGTGGATGCCGCCGACCTATACCTCCTGCTTCAGCCCAGCAAACAAAAAACCGAGGAGTTCTGGAGCGGTAAGACCGCCTTTATCGATAAGAAATTCTGCACCGGCTGTGGGGTCTGTGAGGAGGTGTGCCGTTTTGGGGCGATCGAGAATTTCAAGGTGGACCCCATTTCCTGTGAGGGCTGTGACTTCTGCTTTCATGTCTGCCCTGAGAAAACCATCACAATGAGGGATAATCTTTCCGGGCACTGGTTTATCTCCGATACCAGATATGGGCCGCTGGTTCACGCCAGGCTGGGGATTGCCCAGGAGAATTCGGGCAAGCTGGTGGCCGTTGTCAGGCAGAACGCCAAACGCATCGCCGAGGAGCAGGGGCTTTCCTATATCATCAGCGATGGTCCGCCTGGGATCGGCTGCCCGGTCATCTCCTCGCTATCCGGGGCGAATCTTGCCCTCCTCGTCACCGAGCCCACGCTATCGGGGATGCATGACCTTGACCGCATCCTTGGTGTTTGCCGCCACTTCGGCGTGCCCGCCCTGGTTTGCATCAACAAGTATGACATCAACGAGGAGAATACCCGCCAGATCGAAGGCTACTGTCAACGCCAGGAGGTAGAGGTCATTTCAAGGCTGCCCTTCGACAATGTGGTTACCGAGGCTTTAGTTCAAGGATTGCCCGTGGTAGAATACTCCAAGGATGGGATCGCCCGGGAGATAAAGGCGCTCTGGCACAGAGTTTCCGCAGTTTTGGCTGGGGCAGATAAGTAATAATTTAGGGAGGAGCAAAATGAAAAGAGCGGATGTAGTAATCATAGGTGGCAGTGCTGCCGGCCTTCAGGCGGCTATCGTTGCCAGCAGACATTACATGATTGACAGTATCATAGTCATTCGAAGGGAAGAAAAAGTTCTCGTTCCTTGTGGCATCCCCTACATCTTTGGCACACTTGGCTCTGCAGATAAGAACTTGATGCCTGATTCCCTTCTCGGAAATGCTGAGCTTATAGTGGATGAGGCTACCGCCATAGACCGAAGCTTGCAGACGGTGAGCACAGCGGGTGGTGAGACCATCGGCTATAAGAAATTGATGTTAGCTACTGGCTCGCGGCCTGTGGTGCCCCCGATACCCGGCGCCGAATTGGAAAATGTGTTTACCGCGAAGAAAGATGTGGACTACCTTACCGAGCTTCAACGCACTTTGCAAGAAGCTCAGGACTTGATAGTTATCGGCGGTGGCTTTATCGGGGTTGAGTTTGCTGATGAGTGCCGCAAGTCGGGCTTGAACGTGACAATAGTGGAGTTATTGCCCCACTGTCTGCAGTTGGTCTGCACTGAGGACCTTTGTGTTCGAGCTGAAGAAAAGCTCAGGGAAGCGGGGATAAGGGTGATCACCGCAAATGCGGTGAAGTCGATCCTGGGGGATGGCAAGGTGGAGAGTGTCGAGCTTTCCGATGGTGAGCGGCTGAAGGCTGATGTGGTCATTATAGGCATAGGCGTGACGCCCAATACCGAACTGGCTCGAGAGGCAGGCTTGGAGATCGGCGAGCAAAGGGGGATAAAGGTTGACGAGTATATGAGGACTGCAGACCCTGATATCTTTGCCATCGGCGATTGCGCCGAGAAGTTCTCTTTCTTCACTTCAAAGCCGGTAGGCTTGCGGCTGGCTTCCATTGCCACCGCTGAGGCTAGAATTGCTGCTACCAACCTGTTTGAGCCGCGGAGGAAGAATCGGGGTGCCATGGGCGTCTTTTCCACCAAGATAGGAGACCTTGCTATGGCAGTCGCTGGGCTCCATGAAAGGGCGGCAGCGGAGGCCGGTTTCGATATCATTACCGGGGAATCAGCTGCGGTGGACAAACACCCGGGCTCGATGCCTGGCGCTGCTCAGCTGTCGGTGAGGCTGGTATTTGAACGCCAATCAGGGAGACTATTGGGAGGTGAAACTTGCGGCGGGTCCACAGCCGGTGAGATGGTGAACATCCTGGCAGCCCTTATTTCTCAGGGGGTCACCGCTGAGGATGTAGTCTTCTTGCAGGTAGGCACCCATCCTGCCCTCACTGCTTCACCCCTAGCCTACCAGCTTGTAACCGCCGCTGAGCAGGCTTTGGCCAGGGTGGCTTAAAGGAGGAAATCATGCCAATCTATGACTACAGGTGCAGGGAATGCGGAAGGGTCTCCGAAGTGTTCCTGCGTAGCTCCAAAAGCGAAGTAAGGTGCCCTCATTGCGGCAGCGAGGATGTAGATAAGCTCGTCTCTGCCTCTTATATGATAAGAATGGATGCTGCCGTGCCGGGCAACACATGCTGCGGCAGGACAGAGCGATGTGAGACACCTCCCTGCTCTACGAATGACGTGTGCCGCAGAAGGTAAGGAGGTTGGCCATGCAAGATCTCATCAATGAGTTCATATCTCAGAAGAGGTTCGCCATCGTGGGGGCAACTGATGACCCTAAAAAGTATGGCAACGAGATCTTCAAAAATCTGAGAAGCCGGGGCTATGAAGTTTACCCGGTGAATCCTCGGCTGAAGGAACTGGAAGGATCGAAATGCTATCCCACCCTGTCAGATATTCCGGTCAAGGTGGATGTGGTTGACATTGTGGTGCCGCCCAGGGTTGCCGAGGAAGTGGTCAAGGAGGCCAAGAGGCTGGGGCTGGAGCGTATTTGGCTTCAGCCTGGGGCGGAAAGCGAAGCAATCGTCAGCTTCTGTCAGGAGAACGGTATGAAGGTGGTCTACAACGTTTGTGTCATGATGAATTAAGGGGGTGTCGTGAAGATCGCGGTTATATCTGATGATGGGGTCAGCATAAGCCAGCACTTCGGCAGGGCGCCTTTCTACGTGGTGCTCACTGTTGAGGAGGGCAAGGTGGTAGCCAAGGAAACCAGGAGCAAGGCTGGGCATCACACCTTTGCTGCCCATCAGCCGCCGAAGCTAGCACCCGGCGAGAGGCACGGCTACGATGCGGGGTCGCGGGCAAGGCATGAGAGCATGGTTGAGGCCATTTCTGATTGCCAGGTGCTGCTGTCGGGGGGCATGGGCTGGGGAGCCTATGAGGCCATGCAGGGCTTTGGCATTAAGCCCATCGTTACCGATGTGGCAGACATCGATGAGGCGGTGGAGCTCTATCTCGCGGGCAGGCTCCCCAATCTGATGGAGCGCGTGCACTAAAAAGTTGACCCAGGCAAGGGGGATGAAAATTGTCTTCCGAGTTTGATGAGTTGGAAGAATTTGTCATCGCCGAGATGAGAAAGGTCTACTCGGAGAAGGTCCTCGACCATTTCTGGAATCCGAGAAATCTGGGGCACATTCCAGATGCCGATGGCTTTGGTCGGATAACGGGACCCTGCGGCGACACTATGGAGATATTTCTCAGGGTGGCGGGGGATAAGGTGGTGGATACCGCATTCTACACCGATGGCTGTGGCGCTACCATCGCCTGCGGCAGCATGGCTACAGAGCTGGTTAAGGGAAAGAGCATCGCTGAGGCGCTCAGCATCACCTCCGATGAAATTTTGAATAGCCTGGGCGGGCTGCCCGAGGAACACCTTCACTGCTCCGTTCTGGCGGCAAACGCGCTCAGGGCGGCGGTCAGGGACTATCAGGCTTGCAAGAGGGAGCCATGGAAAAAGACCTATCGAAGACGCCAAACCCTGGCATAATAGGGGTGAGAAGGGAGCTCTGCCTCGGCTGTGGGGTCTGTGCCCAGGCCTGCCACCGGGGGGCGATATCCTTTCCCTGGGGCTGGGCGGAAATAGATCAGAGCAGATGCACCTCATGCGGTCTGTGCCTTCAGGTCTGCCCCCAGGGGGCGATCGTGGAGAGGGTCCCCGTCTCCTCCCCGGCGCTGAGGGCTGAGATAAAGGAGCTACGAGGGCGGGCGGAGGATGTTATCGCCAGGATCGAAAGGCTGAGCGGCGTGGGCTAAAGATGATAGGGCGCTATTCGGTGGTGTATAGGTAGTTTTGCCGATTGGCACAATTCGTCAAATTGTGTAGTGAATAGGAGTCTCACATATGCCCCTTGTTTTAGAAGATTGTGGTTGTTAGAATGATCTATGGTAGTTGCAGAAATGCATGAGGTTTCTACAGTGACTAGACACTGATAATGATGGAGTCATAGGTAGCATCATGTTGAAAGCATACCTAGCTCATTCTTCGATAGATAAGGCCTTTGTTGATAGGGTAGCATACCGTCTAGGTCGGCCTCGAGTTGTCTATGACAAGATGTGCTTTGAACCCGGGGTCGATCTAAGAGATTCTATAATCGAAGGTCTAGATAGTTCTGGTCTTTTTGTGTTCTTTGCAAGTAAGAACTCGTTGCAGTCCACCTATGTGAAATTCGAAATTACGGAAGCTACTTGGCAGCTATTGAGGGAGGAAATGGGAGGTGCGATTGCCATCATAATTGATAAGGATGTCGAACCTAACCAACTTCCCGAGTGGATGCAACGTTGCCTCATTTTATCTACTGAATCCCCTATCCACGCAGCTCGCGCAATACGTACCAGCTTGCTTCGGGGCAGCGGGTTGGAAAAGCAAACACCATTTGTTGGCAGGGAACGAGGTCTCGCAGAATTCGCCCGCGAGTTAATTAGGCCCCCCGAAGAGAAAATCCGTCGAATTATCATAGTTAGCGGACTAGCCGGAGTAGGACGACGAACCTTCGTATGCAGGGCACTGCGGGATTATCTCTCCCTGGAAACTAGCCCAGTCTTGATATTGGAAGAAACCGCCTCACTGGACACGCTGTTCTGGCAACTTCTCGATGAAACTATGGAATTGAAGTTAAGAAGCCAGCTTGCTGAGGAGCTCGCTCTATTCAAAGAACTGACCAAGTCCGAGCAAGGGCGTGAAATCGCCCGGCTTATGTCTATCATTGCCAAAACCAATACTGCCGCAGTAATTGTTGACCAAGACGCTCTTCTCGATGATTATGGCAGATACTCTGATGATTTTATCTGTATCCTTGAGGCTCTCAAGGAAAATAAAGACACATATCTAGTGATTATCCATAACCGCCGCCCAGACCTATCGGTTATAGGTGATAGGTCACCAGGGATTGCCTTCCATAAGCTAAATCCTCTAGGTCTCGAGGATACGGAATTGCTACTCCAGCAGACCTTTCGCATGGATAACGCAGAGGCTACAAATCAACAAATTAAGTCTCTCGCACTTCACATGGATGGCTATCCTCCCACCATCGAACTAGCCAGTACATATGCCAAGTTCTACGGTATTGAAATACTTATGGCAGACAAGTCCATACTAGCCGACTTCGCAGTGCGTACTTTTGCTCCTCTCCTAAATAAATTGGGACTTGGTGAACAGGAATGGGAGATCCTTCGTATGCTCGCAGGGGAACCTAACTTACCCCTTGAGGTGCTAGCTGCGATACTCAGCGTATCATCAGAAGAGTGCGCGCTGGCACTTCGCAATCTCATTGACATCAATCTGGTGCTGCCAGTTGAGTGTAGCTTCACAATTTCGCCGCCAGTGCGACGAGCTGTAAGTACGTCCCGCGGCTCTCTATCCCAATCTGACTATAGCCTGATTGCTCGTAAGCTGCTGGCGGCGTTCTGGACCGATCCTGATGCAATTCCGCCATTAGGGATCGTCGATGCAACCATTCACGCTTTGGCCCGTGGCAATATTAAGGAACTGGAAAATTTCTCCGACATAACCCTGCCCTCGCAATTGTACAAAGTGGCTAGGGAGGAGTATAACGCGCAGAACTGGGATACTGCCATAGAATTTGCGAAGCGTACACTGATGGCGGATCATTCACGTGACGGGGCAAGAATAATACTTTTCAAGGCTTGGGTGAGAAAAGAACGCTGGTCTGAGGCAGAAATAGTGCTTAAAGAGCTTGAAAAGAGAGGTGTGCGCGCACAATTCTACTGTAGAGGCTTCCTAGAATGGAAGCGGGGAAACTTGGGCGCAGCTGTTTCTTCATTTCGATCTGCACTGGACGCAGGCGACAGATCCGTCTCTGTTTTTAGGGATCTCGCATTCTGTCTATTTCGTTTGGCAAAGGTCAGTGATGCCAAA
>DAOUOW010000007.1 GCA_030626475.1 Chloroflexota bacterium
CCCCGTGACCCCACCCCGCGCGACGGGATTGACAATTACCTTAGCGTGAGTCATGGCCTAACTCAGATCCAAAGCTTGCTCGATGGCGCTGAGCTCAGCAGCAAGCTCAATGGGAGGCTCAGCACCCTTGATCGCCGTATCTGGGTCCTTGAGCCCAGCGCCAGTGATGATGCAAACCACCTTTTTGCCCTTGAGGCTGATACCCTGTCCCGCCACCTTGATCCCCTGCTCAATCCAAACAACCTCGGGGCGCGGAGTCATCACCTCACGAGCGCTGCGGTCGCCAAAATCGAAAACCTTATGCAGCATCTCCGCCTCAGCCTCCTCTACCGTCCCCTCCTCCTGCCCTACCGAGATCATGGTGCGGATCTCCTCCTCGCTCACCACCTCCTGAGGCACTGCGGGCCTGCCCCCGGCCCCGGAGAGGGCGGAACCGAGCCAGCCAAGCCCAGTGGCTATCGGAGACACCACCCGGGTGATGGTCCCCAGAGGATAGACATAGAGCAGGGCCAATCTCTCCGCATGCTGGGTGGCAAAAGTCTTGGGGGTAACCTCGGCAAAGATGAGAAGCAGGATAGTTACCCCGATGGTGGCCACAAGCAAACCTGGTTTATCACCAAAAACAGAAACGGCCACCATGGTGCCCAGAGCGGCAACAGCAACGTTGACAAAATTGTTGCACAACAGCACCGTGGCCAATAGCCTTTCTGGCCGCTCCGTCATCTGGGCTACCTTATCTGCTCCCATGACCTTGGTCTCCACCAAGTGCTTTACCCGCATCCGTTGCAGGGAGATGAAGGCGGTCTCGGCACTGGAAAAGAAGGCCGATGCCCCCAGGCATACAAAGAGAAGCACTAAATATAACACATCGGTACTATCCACAGCATACCCCCTTTTCACCCCCTTCAGGGTGAATCCTCAAATTTCATTATATCATCCACTACCTCCCTGTCAAAATTCTTCGCTCTAGACGCTATGGTTTTTGCGCCCTTAGCACCTTTTCACTCTAGATGCTGTGGTTTTTTCGCCCTTGGCGCTTTTTTGCTCTATCCCCTGTGGTATTGAGAAGCCCGCTGCTTTCGCTATCCATAGCCCGCTTGTCAATCCCAGCACCACAGTGCAACAAGCCTATTGCCTGAAAAAGAGGCATCTGCTATATTGAGAAAAATGAAGCTCCTGGGTATCGAAACCTCCTGCGATGAAACGGCAGCCGCAGTAGTGGAAGAGGGAAGGGAAATCCTCTCCAATATCGTTGCTTCTCAGGTGGACATCCACGCCCGCTATGGGGGAATTGTCCCCGAGGTTGCCTCCCGCCAGCACCTGATCACCGTCATCCCTATCATCCAAGAGGCCATGGCCCAGGCCCAAGCCCAGTGGCACGACCTGGATGGCATCGCCGTTACCATCGGGCCGGGGCTTGCCGGCTCCCTCCTGGTGGGGGTGAACATCGCCAAGGCCATCGCCCTGGCCCAAAACCTACCCCTTACGGGCATAAACCACCTCGAGGGGCATATCTATGCCATCTGGCTTGAGGATAGAGAGCCGGATTTCCCCTGCCTGTGCCTGATCGTCTCCGGGGGACATACCGACCTCCTGCTGATGAGGGGTCATGGCGATTACCTGCCCCTGGGACGAACTAGGGACGATGCCGCCGGGGAAGCATTCGACAAGGTGGCCAGGATATTGGATCTCGGCTATCCCGGCGGTCCCGCTATAGAGCAGGCAGCCCTCAGCGGCAACGACGCCCTCCACCCACTGCCCCGCGCCTGGCTCAAGGGCAGTGATGACTTCAGCTTCAGTGGGCTGAAGACCGCAGTGCTGCGCCTGGTGGAGGGAAAGCAAGACCTTTCCCCTGCTGATGTCGCTGCCAGCTTTCAACAGGCAGTGGTCGATGTTCTGGTCACTAAAACGATAGCAGCGGCAAAAAGGCTCGGCGCCAAGCAGATTCTCCTCGCCGGTGGTGTCGCCGCCAATCGTCTCCTGAGACAGACCCTAGATCAGCGTTCCCCCCTACCTGTCCTGGTTCCCACACCCCTCCTCTGCACCGACAACGCAGCCATGATCGCCAGCTGCGGTTACTTTCACCTCAAAGCGGGCCACAGCACAGGATGGGACCTCGATGTAGCCCCCAACCTCAGGCTGCCCTAGAAAATCTTCCCCTTGAGCCGGGCGAAAAGATCCCCATAGATCGCTCCTTTGCCTCGCCACTCACCCTCTCCCCAAGGGACAATTGAGGCAATCCCCATCGAGGCAAAGGCTGTAGTAAATATGGATCAGGCCCTGCTGGCGCCGCGCTGAACTCACCACCATCGCGCCCTCCTCGGCAAAAAGCTGTCTTCGCATCTGCCTTGTTATCTGGTTTTCCTCCAGCTCGGGATAGTTTCTATAAAGCTCAAGGGCGCGATCCCTTAGCTCTGGCTCTGACTCCCTTTCACCCCAGGCAAAGGAAAACGGCAAAACGATGTTCACCACCATCTCCCTGGCTCTCCCCTGCCCGATGAGGGCGCTATTTGCCCCGTCACCTGTTACCAACATCCCTCGCTCCAGACTCCGATAACCTCTCTTCAGATCTGCCCCGCCGACCAGCTCCAGCACCCCGGAGGCAAGCCCCCTTTCTGTATAGCGGGCCAGCAGATAGCCAGCCCCCGCAATTCGTAGTTGTGGCCTATTTTGAGGGCGAAGTCCAGAGAGGTGCCATTTGGCCTGGCACAGAGGCTCAATCCCCTGTGAGGAAGGCGCTAGCCCGGCCCCGCTCAAGAGCGCCTGCTCCAGCACCAGCCCCCACCTGTGCCTGCTCTCCCGGCGAGCAATTCCCTGTAATGCCTTCAGCGGCAAGCGACGAGCCAGCTCCTGGAAGGGCTCCTTATTCCTGCTATAGCCCAACGCCCCCATCAAGCCCTCATAAAGTACCTGATCACCCTCCTTAGCAGCTAGCTCCTGCCGAAAATGGGCCGCTTTCAGCCCAAATCGCTCCTCGCCAGCCTCATCCAGTAGCTTCCCCACCGCAGCAACACCTAGCCGCGCCTGCAAATTATGGCACGGCTCATCATACTCATCAAAGGGAAAGGGGAGCCCATCCATCTCCATTGGCGTGAACTCCAAGTAAGGGTGTAGCGGGAGAACGGGCACCCTGTTGCCATTTTGAAGCACCGTATCCATGCCCTCGTCATCCCACATCACCACATGAAGGATGACCCCATTATAGGCGGGATCCCGTTGGTGACCGTGACTGCGCCACTGGCTGGACCTAACATGAACCTCAACATCCCCTTTTACCACCCCCTTCCCCTCTATGGCGATAATGGCATGGTGAAAGTCTGGGCCGCCGCCACCGTTCACCCACCCAGGATGGATAACTTGGAGTGCTTCTCCACCAGTGGTCACCAGCTCCCTCCCCCTCAGCATCTTGCTCCGCCAAACCCGAACCAAAATCTCTTCCTTCATTGCCCCCTCTTGTGCCCCCCATTTTACGCCATTGCGCGTATAACAAAAAGCGTTGATCCCTTTACCTTGGCTTTGGCACCCAGCTTCTGTTCTCATCTATGACATGGACCACCTGCCAGCCCTCCCGCTCCAGCTCCCGGCCAATAAACCTTCGGTGACAGCGCCAGGGGAAGCGCTCAGCGCAGAGAAAGGCCACCCTTCGCTCCCGTGCCAATTCCTCCAGCCGCTCAAGCCCGCGCTTGAACTCCCCCGTGCTCAGGTAAGACTGATATCCCCCGCTACGGTATCCTCCCAGCTCTTGCCCCAGATATATATAACCAAAACCCTCCCCCTCCAGCAGCATGACAAGCTCCTCCCTTTTGAAGTGCTGAAACCTGCTGCTGGGGAAGCGGCGCACATCCACCACTAGCTCAACATCGAGGCTTCGCAGCAAATCCAAAAACTCACCAGGAGTACGATTGCTAGTTCCCAAGCTATAAATAACCTCGCCCCCCCTCACCCGGTTTCCTCCTTAACCAGCGCTTCAAACCTCAGGGCATCATCATACATGCTCAGGTTGAGGAACTTTCGCCCTATGGTGGTGAAGAACTGCCTCATATTAGCCACATTCCGTTCCTCCTCGCTAAAGCTGGGAGGGCACTGGAAAACAATAACCCTGGCCTGAAGCACCTCAGCGATCTCCTCGGTCCTGTGCCAAGCCGCCATCACCTCCTCGGTGGGCCTGAAGAAACCGTAGTTACCCTCCTTCCCCTCAGGGATGGTGAGCCTCGCCCTGCGGTAGGTGGGACTGGAAGCAGGATGAGTGATCACCTGCCAAGCCTTGACTGCGAATTCAAAGCCCGGAGGGGCTTACTCCCGCCACCTCAGGGCAGTATCGAGTCGGGGCGGCTGACAAAAGGTTCGCTGCACCTCCACCAGCCTGAACTGGGAGAGGTAATGCTTCATCCCCTTGGGAAAGCCACAGCAACCTATCTTAACCCGCTCCATATTAGGCCATAGCGCCAGAGGTCAAGTTGTCACCCCGGAGTACCCTTCGCCTTGCAGCCACAGCACAGCTATTCAAAGCTTTCCCTGCTCCCCCTCCGAGGAATCAGCCTTATAGCTAAAGCTGGCCCGCTCGGCGATGATGGTAAGCAGCCGCGAGGAGGCGCCACGGGGCTGGTACATCCCGGTCTCCCACTCGCTAATAGTCTGCTGCCGCGTACCCAGCTCGTCAGCCAGCTCCCGCTGAGTGAGCCCTAAATGTCGCCTCAGGGCATGAATCCGGTCCTGATCCCAGTTTGCCTTTTTCCTTCTCCCTCTCACCCTCTCACCCTCCCACCGTCACGTTACACGTTTCAGTGTATAACGTCAAGGCCAGTTTCGGGGAGAAAAAACCATACTTGACGGGCAATGGAGGAAATAATAGAATATAATTGTGCTTCAAGCCATGTCACCGACCATCAGGGGCGCTAGGCTCACTTGCGATGCAGGGTAATCTGAGCTAATATAGCTTAGCACTCTCGCTGTGAGAGTGCTAAAGATATTTGCAGTGTAAAATTCAGAGGAGGTTAAAGTGGTAGCTAAGTTGAAGCCGTTGGGAGATCGGGTCCTGGTGAAACCCATGGTTGAGGAAGAGGTAACCAAGAGTGGCATCATAGTGCCCGACACCGCCAAAGAGAAGCCGCAGCGGGGTGAGATCATCGCTGTCGGACCAGGAAGGCTGGATGAGCAGGGAAAGTATATCGCCATGGAGGTCAAAAAGGGCGACAAGGTGCTCTATGCCAGGTATGCCGGCACCGAGGTCAAGATCGACGACGATGAATATTTGATCCTGCGAGAGAGCGATATCTTAGCTAAGCTTACATGAAGGCGATAAATAGGGTAAAGGAGGAGAAATGGCAAAGCAGTTAATTTACAGCGAAGAGGCAAGGCGAAGCCTCATGAGGGGCATGGACGCCTTGGCCGATGCGGTTAAGATCACCCTGGGACCCAAGGGGCGAAACGTGGTGCTGGACAAAAAGTTTGGTCCCCCCACCATAACCAATGACGGTGTTACCATCGCCAAGGAGATCGAGCTCGAGGAGCCCTCTGAGAACGTGGGGGCACAGATGATCAAAGAGGTGGCGACCAAGACCAATGATGTTGCTGGCGATGGCACCACCACAGCCACTATCCTGGCTCAAGCCATGGTTCATGAGGGGATAAAGAACGTCGCTGCTGGGGCAAACCCTATGGCTCTGAAGAAAGGGATTGAAAAGGCAGTAGATGCTGTCCTCGAGAAGCTGAAGAAGATGTCGACCCCGGTAACCACCAAGGAGCAGGTGTCTCAGGTGGCAGCAATCTCGGCGGCTGACGAGGAGATCGGCAACCTCATCGCCGAGGTCATGGAGAAGGTGGGCAAGGACGGGGTGATCACCGTAGAGGAAGGCAAGGGGATAAAGTATGAGACGGAGTATGTAGAGGGGATGCAAATCGACCGCGGCTATATCAGTCCCTATTTCATCACTAATCCCGAGCGCATGGAGGCAGTGATCGAGGAGCCCTACGTCCTGCTCACCGATAAGAAGATCTCCGCCATCTCCGATCTATTGCCCGCCCTGGAGAGGATACTTCAGGTGACCAAGAACCTGCTCATTATCGCTGAGGATGTCGACGGTGAAGCGCTGGCCACCCTGGTGGTCAATAAGCTAAGGGGTACCCTCAGCTGCCTTGCAGTCAAGGCGCCCGGTTTTGGCGACCGGCGCAAGGCGATGCTGGAGGATATGGCCATCCTCACCGGGGGCACAGTGATCACCGAGGAGCAGGGGAGGAAGCTTGATTCTGCCACCATTGCTGACCTGGGCCAGGCGCGGCGCGTGGTTGCCACCAAGGATGACACCACCGTAATCGAGGGCAAAGGCTCAGACGAAGATATTCAAGGGCGGATCAAACAGATCAAAGCTCAGATAGAGGAGACCACTTCCGAGTTCGATAGGGAGAAACTCCAAGAGCGGTTAGCCAAGATGGCTGGCGGTGTGGCGGTGATCAAGGTGGGGGCAGCCACTGAGGTGGAGCTCAAGGAGAAGAAGCACCGCGTCGAAGATGCCCTCTCTGCCACCAGGGCTGCTGTAGAGGAGGGCATTGTCCCCGGTGGCGGGGTCGCCTTTGTCAATGCCATCCCCATCCTGGACAAGCTAAAGCTTGAGGGCGACGAGGCCACCGGTGCTCTCATTGTCAAGCGAGCCCTGGAGGAGCCGCTGCGCATGATCGCCATCAACGCCGGGCGAGAGGGTTCAGTGGTGGCAGACATGGTGAAGAAGAGCAAGGCCGGGATTGGTTATGATGCCCTGAGAGATGATTATGCCAGTATGCAGGAGCGGGGGATCATCGATCCGGCCAAAGTGACTCGCGCTGGCCTGGAGAATGCCGCCAGCATCTCCGCCCTGATGCTGACCACGGAGTCACTGGTCACCGACATCAAGGAGAAAGAAAAGGCTATGCCACCCGCGATGCCTGAATACTAACACCTGAGCATAGACCCGCTTCTTTATCGTAGCTGCGGTCACCAGGCCGTAGCTACGACTTTCAACAAATCTCTTGGGCAATGATTGGATTAAGGAGGAGAGCGATGCGGATTGCCCAGATAGCACCATTGGATTTGAGGGTGCCTCCCGCAGCATATGGAGGGACCGAGCTGGTGGTAAGTCTGCTGACCGAGGAGCTGATTAGGAGGGGGCATGAGGTTACCCTGTTCGCCAGCGGCGATTCGGTGACCGCGGCCTCGCTTCGCTCCGTTTGCCCCCATATGCTGAGGGGGTCAGCAGTAAACGCCCATGATGCTCTTATTTACCGCCTGTTGAACGCTATGTCCCCCTTCGAGCAGGCCCCTAACTTTGACATCATCCACAATCATACCTTTCCGGAAGGGATGGCGATGGCGAATCTAGCCGGGACACCTGTGCTAGCCACACTTCATGGCGGGCTTAGTGAGCCGGGCAGGGCGCTTCTCAGCGCCTACAAAGGCTATTATAATACCATTAGCAAATCGGCAAAGTCTCTGCTACCCGATAAGGAAGGATTTGTGGGGGTGATCTATAACGCCATCAACTGCAAATCCTTTCCTTTCTCCGCCAGAGGGGGAGATGACCTCCTTTTCTTGAGCCGCATCAGCCAAGAGAAGGGTCCCCACATCGCCATCGAGGTGGCTAAAAGGTTGGGGCGCAGGTTAATTATTGCCGGGAATGTTGATACAGTAGATGAGGAGTACTTCAAGCAAAGGATCATGTCCCAGGTAGATAGTGATATCGTCCAGTATTTCGGTGAGGCAGGTTACGAGGAGAAGAGGGAGCTGTTCGCCAATGCCCATTGCCTCCTGATGCCGATAACCTGGCCTGAGCCCTTCGGGTTGGTCATGGTGGAGGCCATGGCCTGCGGCACGCCGGTGATTGCCTCTAACAAGGGCGCTGCGCCAGAGATCGTCCTCGATGGTGAGACCGGCTTCATTGTCGAGAATGTGGAGCAGATGGTGGAGGCGGTGGGCGAGGTTAATCGCATCGACCGCAGCAGGTGCCGGGAGCATGTGGAGCGAAACTTCGATGTCCCACGGATGGTGGATGATTACCTCCGTGCCTATAACTGGATACTAGAAACCGGGGGAGGTAGAAGGGCCATCCCTGATATGCTGCCAAAGCTTGCCCCTTCCCTCACTTATCCTGGCAGGACCTCTGACCACAAAATCCCATCGGGGCCGATGTCGAAAAACTAGAGCAAAGGGGAAAAATTGGAGCACTGCGTGCTAAAAGAAAATGAGCTGGTGATAGTGAGCGATGAGCTCGGAGATATGCCCCCGGTGCGGCGCAGGCTGGGACTGTACTACCGGGATACACGTTATCTCGCTTTGTTCCAAATGACCATCGATGGACAGCGGCCGCGGCTCCTCTCCTCTTCCAGCGAGCAGAATTATGTCTGCGACATCCAGCTGGCAAACCCCACCATCGAGCTTCCCGATGGCAACACTGCCCTGGCCAGGACCATCAGCATCAGGCGCAGCCGCTTCCTCAAGGATGGGCTCCACGAGCGCATCAGCTTCTACAACCATAATAGGTTCGCCGTTCCACTAAAGGTAACCATAACCTTAGGCAGCGATTTCTGTGATATCTTTGAGGTCAGGGGCTGGGACAGGGAGACGAGGGGAACCATCAATCCGCCAACCTTCAGCGATTCCCGTTTGACCCTCAGCTATGAGGGATTGGATGGGGTGAAGCGGTACACTGAAATCCTGTTCGATGTGGCGCCATCAAGGGTTGAGATTGAGGAGCGCCCCCCTGAGCCAGTGCTTCGCCGTTCCAGCACCTTCCTCCCCGAAGCCACAGATACCGCCACCATGACCGTTTACCTCCCCAGCTCCGCCGTTTTGAGCTGGGATCTGACCCTGATGCCGGGGAGGGCTCACTCTATCAGCCTCCAGATTGTACCCGGAGAAGGGGAGCTGTCCCCTAGCATGGAACCGTTCAATAAGAGCCTGAGCCAATTGCGCAATTCCTATCAAGATTGGCTCAGCCAGTGCACCAAGCTGGAAACCGACAACGAGCTCTTCAATCGCTTGATGGAGAGAAGCGCCCGCGACCTCCGCCTGCTCCTGGAGTTCACCCCCGAGGGGCCGGTGCCCGCAGCCGGCATACCCTGGTTTGCCTGCATCTTTGGCCGTGACAGCCTCATCACCTCCCTTCAGACGCTGATGCTCAATCCCCACATCGCCGTGAGCACGTTGCGCTTCCTGGCAAACCATCAGGGGAAAAAGGTAGACCCCTGGCATGACGAGGAGCCGGGGAGGATCCTTCACGAGATGCGCAAGGGGGAGATGGCAAAACTGGGAGAGATCCCCCATGACACCTATTATGGCAGCGTGGACTCGACGCCTCTTTTCTTGATCCTCTTTGCCGAGACCATGAAGTGGCTGGACGACGACCACTTATACCAAGAGGTCCTTCCTGCAGCCAAGCTGGCACTGGAGTGGATGGAGCGCTATGGTGACCTCGATGGCGATGGCTATCTGGAATACCTTACCCGCTCTCCTGGCGGCATCAGAGACCAGGGATGGAAGGATGGCCACAGCGCGATAACCTATCCCGATGGCACCCCTGTGGATCCCCCCCTAGCTCTGGTGGAGGTGCAGGGCTATGCCTACAAGGCGATGCGGGAGATGGCAGAGCTGCTTCACCACAAGGGGGAGGCCTCCTTTGCCCAGGAGCTAAGCCAAAGGGCTGCCAAGCTAAAGGAGAATTTCAATCGCGACTTCTGGCTGGAGAACAAGCACCTCTTTGCCCAGGGACTGGACTCCAAAAAGAGACCCGTGGAAACCATGACCTCCAATCCCGGTCACTGCCTCTTCTGTGACATTGTCGATGAGGACAAGGCACGGCATCTGGTGCTGCGCCTCACATCAACTGACATGGCCAGTGGCTGGGGAATCAGAACGGTGAGCAGCAGGACAGCAAAATACAATCCCATGAGCTACCACAACGGGAGCATCTGGCCTCACGATAACTCCCTTATCGTGGCCGGGATGAGGCGCTACGGTTATCACTGGGAAGCAGAGGAGATCACGACCCAGCTCTTCCAGGCCAGTCTTTTCTTTCCCTCCAGTCGTTTGCCCGAGCTCTTCTGCGGCTTCAGCCTCGACCGCGAGGCCCACTCCACCCCGGCAGAGTATCCAGTAAGCTGCAGTCCACAGGCATGGGCTGCGGGTAGCGCTATCCTCCTCTTCCAGTCGATGCTTGGGCTTCGGGTAGATGCCGCTTCAAAGAGGCTTTTTCTAACTCCAAAGCTACCGGAGTGGCTGGCACATGCCTCAGTGCGAAATCTTCGTGTTGGCCGGGGAACCATCGATCTCTACTTTGAACGGCACGGGGAGGAAACCAGCTTCCAAATAACCGAAAACGCGGCTGGCTTTGAGGTCGTAATTCCCTCTCGCTAAAGCTGGAGCAGGCGGTGGAGGCGGTCCTCACCAGCGATGGGACCAACAATGGCGAGGTTAAGATTCTCGATAGTGAATAACTCTCGTGCCACCCGCTCCAGATCACCGAGAGCGATGGCATCGATTATGGAAACAATTTCATCCACAGTGCGAATGCGCCCGGTCAAAAGCTCCTGACCCCCCAGCCAACTGGCGACACTCCTGGTGTCCTCCATCCGCAGCAGGAGACGTCCCTTGGCCATCTCCTTAGCCTTGACCAGCTCAACCTCAGGGACCCCATCCTTAAGCCGGCGCAGCTCCTCTAAAATGGCCTCGATTGCAGTATCGATACGCCTGAGGTCAACCCCAGCATAAATGGTTACCGCGCCTGAATCCAAGAAATGCTCTACATAGCTATGGATATCATAGGCCAGCCCCCGCTTCTCACGAATCTCCAAATACAGGCGACTGCTCATCCCCTCACCCAGGATCACGTTCAAAAGATCGAGGTTAAAGCGGTCAGGGTGAAGATAGGATAGTCCTCGCAGGGCAAAGCAGAGATGAGCCTGCTCCGTATCCCTGTGCTCCAAGCGCAGGCGGGGTGCCTCCTGGCTGTCCTGGGCCGGAAACCAGAGCCGGGGGGCGCCCTGAGCCCAGTCATCGAAGGCAGCGCTGACGCTGGCCAGGACCTCCTCATGACTGATATCGCCGGCAACGCTGACCACAGCATTGTTGGCCACATACTGGCGGGCGTGGTAGCCAAGAAGTGCATCTCGACTGAGAATGCTCACCGTCTCCTTGCTCCCGGCAACATCGCGCCCCAGGGGCTGGTCAGGCCAAAGCACCTCATCGATGAGCAAATTTACCCGATACTGAGGGGAATCCATGCTCATATTGAGCTCTTCGATAATCACCTGGCGTTCCCTCTCCATATCCTGGACATCGAATTTGGAGTGCCTGAGCATATCGACCATTACATCCAGGGCAAGCGGGAAATGGGGACGGGCCACCTTGCACCAGAAGACGGTGAGCTCCTTATCGGTGCCCCCGTTGAGCATGCCACCAACCCCCTCGATAGCCTCCGAGACCTCCTTTGCTGTAGCTCGCCTTTCGGTGCCCTTAAAGCAGAGATGCTCGATAAAGTGAGAGGTCCCCGCCTCCTCCACCGTCTCGTAACGGGAACCAGCGCCGATGAAAATGGTGACACCCACCGAAAGGGTATGGGGCATGGAACTGGTGATAACACGAAGCCCATTCTTGAGAACACTCTTCTGGTACAACTTACACCTCAGGCAAATTCTAGCCACCTGCCCCCACCCTGTCAACTTGATTCCCCCGTGGTTGACTTTGATTGGCTCAGTTGCTAATATGCTAAGATAGCAATCCATTAGGCTCAAAGAACAAAAAGAGGCGGCACTTGGAAATCATCCCTGGCGTTCACTCTATTCCTGTGGGCAGCAGTCCTTTCATGGGCTTTTTCGCGCCCAACGTCTATCTTGTGGTCGATAGTGAGGGGGCGCTTATCGACTCAGGATATGGCGATGAGGAATCGGTGGGCTCCAGGCTGGATTATGTCAACAGCTTCGCCGAGCTCAGGCTAGCCTATATCCTCATCACCCACGCTCACCCCGACCATCTTGGCGGGGCAAGGAGGATCAAGGAGAGTACAGGGGCGCACATCGTCCTCCATCCCGCAGAGACAAGAGCTGCCGATGTCTCAGCAGACAAGCTTGTGGAGGAAGGCGATGTCTTGACTCTCGATGGCGCTAGCCTGGAGGTGCTCCACACCCCAGGGCACAGTCCGGGGCATGTCTGTTTTCTGCTCAAAGAAAAGAGGATTCTTTTCTCCGGGGATCATGTTCTGGGCATGGGCACCACCGCGATGAGTCCACCACAGGGCGACATGGCTCAGTATATCGATTCGCTACGGAAGCTCCTCGATTACGATATTGAAATGATCTGTCCCGGACATGGACCTCCGATAACAGCGCCGCGGCAAAAGCTGGAGGAGCTGATCCAGCATCGCCTCGACCGAGAGCAGCAGGTGCTCAATGGATTGAGGCGAGGAAAGACAACGGTCAAGGAGCTTGTGGCTGCGATCTACCCCGAGCTGGATAGCCGCCTCCACCAAGCTGCCCAAGGACAGGTTCTAGCCCACCTGATAAAGCTGGAGCGAGAGGGTAAGGCGAGGCCACGGGAAAGCGCCGGTTACACCATCAACTAGCCCCCAAATTAGCACCTAGAAAGAGATAGCAATGGGCACGATTTCCTTATTCCCCCAGAGCGCCGAGGTCAATAGTGAAAATCATCTCCTCCTCGGTGGCTGCGACAGCATCAAGCTAGCTGAGGAGTTTGGCACCCCCCTCTATGTATTTGACGAGGCTGCCCTCAGGGAAAAGTGCGCCCAGTACCGGCAGGAATTTGGCCAGCGCTACCCCAACACCCTGATCATTTATGCCTGTAAAGCATTTATCAACAAGGCGCTGGCGCTTGTCTTTATCGAAGAGGGCCTGGGGCTGGATGTGGTATCTGGAGGGGAACTTGCCATCGCCAGATCGGTGGGCTTCCCCATGAAGAGGGTCTATTTTCATGGAAATAATAAATCGCGCTCGGAGCTGGAGCTGGCGCTCGAGTGGGGGGTGGGTCGCATTGTGGTCGACAACTTCAACGAGCTTGCGTTATTGAATGAGGTGGCAAAAAAGGCGGGGGCAAGCCAAGAAATCCTGCTCCGCCTCACTCCCGGGGTCGACCCCCATACCCATGCCTACACCACAACCGGGGCAGTGGATAGCAAGTTTGGCTTTCCTATCACTCAAGCTGAGGAGGCCATAAGTAGGGCGATGTCGTCCTCTTTTTTGAACCTTATCGGACTTCACTTTCACATCGGCTCCCAGATTTCGGAGCTAGACCCCTATAGGGAGGCGATAGCGATCGTGCTCGGCTTCGCCGCCGAGATGAGAGCAAGATATGGTTTCGGGCTCAAGGAATTCAGCCCCGGGGGAGGGCTGGGCATCACCCATAGCCAGGATTCCCCCACACCCAGCATCGCTGATTTCGCCCATGCTATCACCTCCACCGTTCTCGATAAATGTAGCGAGCTAGGTCTGGAGCAGCCGCAGCTCATCGTGGAGCCGGGAAGGTCTATCGCCGGTCCGGCAGGGGTAGCCCTTTACACCGTGGGGGCGATAAAGGAGATCTCCGGGGTGCGAAAATACGTCTCCGTAGATGGGGGCATGGCGGATAACATTCGCCCCGCCCTCTACGGCACCAAATATGAGGCGCTAGTGGCCAACAAGGTGGAAGGTAGTGAATTGGAGCGGGTCACCATCGCGGGCAAGTTCTGCCAATCGGGGGACATCCTGATCAGGGACATCGACCTGCCCACAGTTGAGCCTGGCGATATCATCGCCGTGCCCTGCTGCGGCGCCTATTGCCTTTCCATGGCAAGTAATTACAACGCCTCCCAAAAGCCAGCTATCGTCCTGGTTAAGGGGGGAAGGGCACGGCTCATTCGGCGCCGCGAGAGCTACGAGGATTTGATGAGCTACGATGTGGTATGAGGCAAAAACATGTGGCAGATAGTGGGACACGAGAGAGCGGTCAGCCTGTTGGATAACAGCCTAAAGGGTGAAAAACTCCCCCATGCCTACCTCTTTGTCGGTCCCAAGCATGTGGGGAAGATGACCCTGGCCATAAATCTGGCCCAGGCGCTCAACTGCGATGACGACGAAAAGCCCTGCGGCCAGTGCCGGCAGTGTCTCAGGATTTCCGCCGGGAGGCATGCCGACGTCCAGGTGATAGCCGTCAATGACAGGACGGAGATCGGGATCGACCACATCAGGGAGATGCAACATGAAGCCAGTCTCATGCCCTTTGAGGGTAGGAATCGTGTTTTTATCATCGATGGCGCCGAACATCTCTCCCATGAGGCCTCAAACTGTTTGCTCAAGACCCTGGAGGAGCCCCCACCCAATGTCAATATAATCCTGCTGACCGTAAATGAGAGGCTACTTCTGCCCACAGTGCTCTCCCGTTGCCAGAGGCTGGAGTTGAGACCCCTTTCCGCCTCTGTGGTGGAGCAGGCGCTCATCCATCGCTGGGGCGTCCCCCAGGAGCGGGCCGGGGTCTTTGCTCGGCTCTCATCGGGTTGCCTCGGTTGGGCGGTCGCCGCCGCCTCAGATGAAGGGCTCTTCAGCGAGCGAGGAGAGAGGCTGGCTACACTCATTCACCTCGCCACAGTGGGGCGAGGGGAGCGCTTCACCTATGCCGCCGAGCTGGCAAGGCAGTTCAGCAGTGACAGGGAATCAGTTCACGAAGTCCTCTCCCTATGGCTTGGCTGGTGGCGTGACCTGATGCTGACCAAAGGGGGAAGTGGCAATTTTATCACCAATGTGGACCGAGAGGAAATGCTTCATAGTGAAGCCAAGAAATATAGCTTGGCCAAGATCAAAGGCTTCATCCAGAGCCTAAACCAGGCAAAGGAGCAACTTGAGCATAACGCCAATCCTCGCCTGGTGCTGGAGGTTCTGATGCTCACCCTCCCCAGAGGAAAGGAGGCAAAGGAGATAACTCCTTCTAAGATATGAAGGAAGTAGTTGGCGTTCGTTTCAAGCGAGCAGGACGGGTACATTATTTTGACCCCGCAGGCATTGAACTCAACGTGGGCGACTGGGTGGTGGTAGACACCGGGCGCGGCCTTGAGGTGGGCAAGGTGGTCATCGCCCCGAAGCAGGTGGTGGCTAGCGAGATAACAGAGCCCCTAAAACCGGTGCTACGCCAGGCAAGCGAGGAAGACCTGAGGCAGCAGGAGGAATTCAAGGCCAGAGAGAAGGAGACGCTAGAGCAAGGCCAGGAGATGGTCGCCCGAGCCAACTTGCCGATGAAGCTCCTCTCCGCAGAATACAACCTTGATGGCACTCGGCTCACCTTCTCCTTCAGTGCCGAGGGCAGAGTTGACTTCCGCGACCTGCTTAAGGAACTCACCACCACCTTCAAAACCCGCATCGAACTCCGCCAGGTGGGACCCCGGGATCAGGCAAAACTGCTGGGGGGCTATGGTAGGTGCGGTCGCCCTCTATGCTGCACCACATGCCTCTCGGAGTTCAGACCCGTGACCATTAGAATGGCCAAGGAGCAGGAACTGCCCCTCAACCCGATGAAAATCTCGGGGGTCTGCGGCAGGCTGGTTTGTTGCTTGAGCCATGAATGCGAGCAATATCGAGAAATGAAGCGCAAACTGCCCGCCGTTGGTCAGCGGGTCACCACCCCGATGGGGACTGCCTCGGTGGTGGGATCAAATCCACTAAAGGAGACGGTGCTGGTAAGGTTGGAGAGCGAGGCCACAGTGGAGCTGCCCGCCGCCGAGGTCAAGAGCGAGGAGGCCTAATCTTCCTCCTCCCTCTGCCACAGAGGGAGGAACTGCTGCCACTCATTGTGTCGTCGCAGGTAATCAGGGGGGATAAAGTAGCCACTAACACGGGGGGTGAACGGCTGGCGGATGAGTTTCATCCCCGCCTCCTGGGGGGTGCGCGCTGCTTTGCGGTTGTTGCACCGGATACAGGCGCTGACCACATTGTCCCAGACATGCCTGCCCCCCTTATTGCGGGGGATTACATGATCCAGGGTGAGCTCTTTCGTCTGCCGGCCACAATACTGGCAGGTATATTCGTCCCGCCGCAACACCTCGAGGCGGGTGAGCTTCTTCTCCGGGCGAGGGCGCTTCACCATATAAACGATGCGGATCACCGAGGGCATAGGGAAGGAATTATTTGCGGTATGGATCACCCCGCTGCCATTTTCCAGAGCCTCAGCCTTTCCCCGAAGCAGCAATACCACCGCCCGCCGCACCCGGGAGATATTGAGCGGCTCGTAATTCTGATTCAACACCAGGACCGGGGAATTTACCATCGGGAAATACCTCTGTTCACGAAATGCGGGGCCTCCTCCCCCTCTGGGGCATCGTCCTCTCCCTGGGGGCAAGATCGGAGCGATAGTCGGGGAGATCGATGTTAAATACTACGCTTATCTGCGGGTCTGCCATCCGCGAGCTTATCCTGGTCTCAATCTCCTCCAGGGCGAAGCAACTGGTGATCACTGTGGGCAGCCGCGCATTGTAGCGATAGTTGATCACCTGATAAAGCTTCTCCTGCGCCCAGGGGGTGCCACTTTGCTCCCCGAAATCATCGAGGATGAGCAGCGGCGCCTTCTTCACCTTCTCAAAGAGCTCATCATAGGTCACCTTGCTCTCAGGACTGAAGGTGGAGCGCAGGTGGTCGAGAAAGTCGGGGACAACGACAAAGAAACTGGGCTTGCCCTCCCTTCGCCGGTAGTTGGCGATGGCAGCAGCAAGATGGGTTTTGCCACAGCCATTGGGACCCAAAAACACAAGCCAGCCCTCGGGAGCCTGAGCAAAGCGGCGTGCCAGCTTAAAGGCATCCTCCAGAATCCTCTGCTTCTCCACCGGCAGATTAAGCCGCCGCTTATCGAAATTCTCGAAGTTCATCTTGCTCAAGAGCTCAAGCCCCAGATCCCCGAACTCCTCAGCCGGCTCTTTTTGCGCCAGCAGATATACCTTGGAGAGATTATCATCGATGAGCCGGGTTAACAGCCGCTCATCCAGCTTCTCTAAAGGGGTGTTAGTAGTGATCACCGTGGGCAGGCGAGCATTATACCTATGATTGATGATCTGGTACAGCTTCTCCTGGGCCCAGGGGGTGCTGCTCTGGGTGCCGAGGCCGTCCAAAATCAGCAGCGGGACATTGCGCACCTGGTCGAAGAGTTCATCATAACTAATGTCGCTTGCCGGGCTAAAGGTGGAGCGCAGGTGGTCCAGAAGGTCGGAAACAACGATGAAGAAGACGGGGCGCCCATTTTGAATACAGTGATTGGCGATGGCGGCAGCGAGGTGAGTCTTACCACAACCGCTGACCCCGCAAAGCACCTGCCAGCCCTGAGGGTCTTGAGCAAAGGCTTTTGCCCCCTCACACGCCTCGGCGAACCTTTCCTCACTGGCGGGATCGCCCGTCCTGCCCCTGGGATTGAGGTTATCGAAGGTGAGACGAGTCAGGGGACCGAGGTTGCTGTACCGCTGCAGCCGGGCGAGGCGCTCCTCAGCCAGTTCCTCTTCGGTGCACTCACAGGGTATCACCCTGGTGAAATCCACCTTCCCCGAGGGAAAACGAGGATGAACGAAGCCGGCTCCTTTGCACCGGGGGCATTCCTGCTTCCCGGCAATCTCTTCAGTCAATTCGGCGCCTGACCAGGTGCCCGTATCTTCCCTTGATATATTTGTCCCCGTCCGCTTTAAGATCTCTCCCAGACTCTCCATAACCCTCACTCGCCCAGCGCTCAAGGATTTTTGAAATGTATCGCCAGCTACGCTTATTTCGAGTTACCGCCTCCTTGAACGCACTTTCAATCCAAGAGGCGGGATAAAGCCTCTCCGCCTCCTTCAACTCCTCAGCAATCATCGGGGTGAGCATACCGATATTATCCTCATAGAGGGTGAAGATGTTAAGCTGCTCCTCAGCCTGATATGGCTCCTTGCGGGGCAGAGCCCCGAGGGAAATCTCCCCGCTCTTGATCTTGGCTATCGCCTTCCTGTCCTCCTCGGTATTCAAGAAGTAGACGTCCTCCCTCTTTCCCTCCCGATCGAGGACGAGATGAAGAAGATTGCCCCGGCCTACGGCACGCTCCAAGCCATGATGCAGCGCCTGATCATCGCCGATGCCCACCATCAGCACCTTATCACCAAGAAGCTCCCTCAGGGTGACAAATTTGGGGTAGCCCCTCTTGTGGTAAACCCTCCAGAAGATATGAAGGGTTGTTTTCAGCTCAGCGAGGTCATCGATTTTGGGCAAAAGCTGGCTAAAGAAGATGTTGGGCAACGGAGTAAAGCGCATCCTGGGCCCAGAACCGGGGGAAGGGTTCATGTTCCTTGCTCCAGGCTGACGAATTTTACCGTCCTATCCAAGAAGCGCAAGTTGACCTGCCCCGTGGGGCCGTTGCGATGCTTGGAGACTATGATCTCAGCGATGCCTTTGGGATATTCGTTAGCCTCCTTATCCGGGTGCTGCCTGAGCCATTCATCCTTGGAATAGTGCATATCATCGCGATAGATGAAGATAACCACATCAGCATCCTGCTCGATGGAGCCGCTCTCCCTGAGGTCGAAAAGCTGGGGGCGGTGCGAGGCACGCCACTCCGGAGCCCGCGAGAGCTGAGAGACAGCGATCAGGGGCACATCCAGCTCGCGGGCTAGTCCCTTAAGGGAGCGAGAGATCTCGGTGACCTCCTGGACGCGGCCCTCCCTGCCATCGCCCCGGATCAACTGCATGTAATCCACAATCACGAGGTCGATGCCGCGCTCGAAGTGGAGGCGGCGCGCCTTGCTCCTGATCTCCACCATTCTCAGGATGGGCGAGTCATCAACAAAGATAGGGGCTTCGGAAAGGACGCCCGTAGCCTCCATCACCCTTCTCTCCTCGGCCTCCGTCTGCTCCCCCAGGCGCAGCCTCCTGGCATCGACACCGGACTCGCTGGCGAGCAGCCGCTGCACCAGCTGTTCCCGTGCCATCTCCAGGCTGAAGATGGCAACCCGAGCCTTCTGTTCTACGGCTGCATTCCTGGCGATAGTAAGTGCCAGGCTCGTTTTCCCCAGGCTCGGCCTGGCGGCAAGCACGATCATATCGGAGCGCTGCAGGCCGCCTAAGATCTCGTCCAGGGCAGGGAAACCAGTGCTCACCACTCTTCCTTCCATAGAGGGCAGGACAAGTTCGCTCTCCTCGAAGTATCGGTCGAGGACCTGGCGGATATGGAGGAAGTCTCGGCGGCTCTCGCCACGGCGGAGGCGGAAAAGGGTATCCTCAGCCCTGCCCAGGGCGACATCGATGTCCGGTCCCGCCTCGTAGCCGATGGCAGCGATCTGCGATGAAGCACTGATCAGGCCCCGCATCAGGAACAGGCGGTGCACCGTGTTGGCATAGTGTTCAATGTGCACCGAGGTCGGCACCATGGAGACCAGATGGCTTAAGTAGGCAGCCCCACCCGCAGCCTCCAGCCGCCCTAGCCGCCCCAGCTCATGAGCTACGGTAACTTGATCTATGGCTTCGTTTCTCTGATAGAGGGAAAAACAAGCTTCAGAGACCCACAGGTTCTTTTCCCGATAGAAGTCTTCAGGCTTGAGGAAAGTGGCAATCTTGTGGATGGCCTCACCATCGATGAGCAGAGACCCGAGCACCGCTTCCTCGGCCTCGATGTCATGGGGTGGCAGTTTCTCCTCAATCACAGCTAATCCTTCTCTTCGGTAACAACAACCTTTATTTTAGGCGCGATCTCCGTTGATAGTCTGACCAGGACCTCATATTCGCCCAGCTGGCGAATGGGTTCCTCAAGCTCTATCTTCCTCTTATCGATATCCTGCCCCGTGACCCGCTTAAGCTCTTCAGCAATATCACCGCTGGTAACGGCGCCATAAAGGCGCTCCTGGGCTCCCACTTTGGCCTTGAGCGTGATCTCCACCCCTTCCACGGTCTGCGACAGGCTCACCATCTCAGTCTCAAGCAGGGCTTGGCGCTTTTCCTCAGCCTCACGGATTTCCTCCACCCTCTTCATGGCGGCAGGGGTAGCAAATTCGGCCAGACCCCTGGGGAGGAGGAAATTCCTGGCATAGCCGCTGGCCACATCCTTGACCTCCCCCGCCTTCCCCAGCCGCGGCACCTCCTGAAGCAGAACAACTCTCATTTTCGCTTTTTGCGCCCTTTTCGCCCTGGTTGCTATATTATAATCGACGCCGCTTTTTCGACCTGGTTGCTATATTATAATGGACGCAGCATAAAATAAAAAGGGATTTTTCACTATTCCTTGCCCTAGAACGAAAAAGCCCGCACCATTAAGAACAACTACTAGCACGGGACTGAAATAGACCTAAGATACCAAAAAGAGGACTTCAGCTATGAGCTGGCGAGCAACTCTGAAACAACTTCATTAATCTCACGCCCCTCGCCCTTGCCCTTGAGCTGGGGCATGAGCTGGGACATCACCTTGCCCTTATCTCCCGGGCCCCTGGCCCCAACCTGCTCAATTACCTTGCGTGCCGCCTCTGCGATCTCCTCCCGGCTCAACTGCGGCGGCAGATACTCCAAGAGGATAGTGAGTTCCGCCTCTTCTTTTGCCACCAGGTCGTGGCGATTTCCCTTGCCGAATTCAGCGATACTCTCTCGGTGTCGCTTCACTTCCCTGGAAATAACATCAATGACGCCAGAATCATCTATGGGGGCACCTTTATCGATCTCCGTATTCTTAACCCCAGCCAGTACCAGACGAATCAACGACTTGCGGGTATCATCGCTACTCTTCATCGCCTGCTTCAAGTCAGCCCTGAGTTTTTCCTGCAATGTCATCTCTGCCCTGCTATCAAGACCTGTCTCCAAATCTCTTCTTCAACTACTGCGAGTACTGCTGCTTCTACTGCGAGTACTGCGAGCGGTCTTCCTTCTCTTGACTGCCGCTTTCTTTTTGCGCCTGATACAAGGCTTCTCGTAATGCTCCCGGCGCCGGAACTCAGAAAGGATGCCAGCCTGCTGCACCTTTTTATTGAATCTTCTGAGCAGATTCTCGAAGCTCTCCCTCTCATCAAGCACTACATCAGTCACATAATCCCCCCCTTCCAACAATGACAGCATTCACAACTTAACTATTCTAGACACTTCCAAGCAGCGTGTCAAGGGAAAGGAACGCTTCCCACGATCGGAAGGCAGATAGCACCCTCCTCCACATCGCCCACAACCTCTGCCTCGCCATGAGCATAGAGATAGGCAGTGTAGGCGGCAATCAGGGCATCGCAGAGGTCATGATTAAGCTGGGGCAAGTAAGGAGTAAGTTGAGGCATGAGCTGGGCAAGCCGCTCCCTGAGGAAAGAGATGCCCTCGGGCGTCGACTTTCGCGGTATTGGCTTTCCAAAAAGGGCCACCTTTGTGGCATAAGGATAGACCTCGATAACCTGGCAGCCTCGGGCAGCAATTTCACGCTTGAGGCCGATTGCCCGATAGACCATGTTTTTGATAATGGATTTCTTGGTGGTATAGTAGCAAGGGATTCCACGGCGGGAGAGCTCACGTTCACATATCCTCCCTTTTCCCGGCAACTGCGCCTGGCAAGAGCAGCTCTCTTCGAGACAGCACAGCCCCTTAGGCAAGCCAAGGGGGGCATCGATGGCAACAATGCCAGGGCGGTGACTCTCAATAGCTCCCAAGATATCGCCATCACTTGACAGAAGTTCATAAAAGACGAGGCGTAACTTCTCATCCAGTCCAACACAGGCACTGGGTCTTTTGGGTGAAGATGTAAGGTCGATACCGATGAAGTGGGCTCTTGCCATTAGCTCTTGGCGCTAGATACGCCAGCTCTGTTCAAAACTCCCCTCGCTGCCACTACCCCTGAAGCCGATGCCTGGATCAGGCCACGGGTGACCCCGGCGCCATCCCCGGCAGCAAACATGTTCTTTACCTCGCTCTCCAGGTTCTGGCTGAGGACAAGACGTGAGGAATAGAATTTGACCTCGATGCCATAGAGCAGGGTGTGGCGCGAGGCTACGCCAGGGGCAAGCATGTCCATGGCTTCCAGCATCTCGATGATGCTCTTCAGGTGACGATAGGGGAGCACGAAACTGAGGTCGCCCGGGGTTGCGCTCTTCAAGGTGGGCTGGACGATGCCCCGCTTAATGCGCGCCTCTGTAGACCGCCGACCCTCCACCAGGTCGCCAAGGCGCTGGATGATTACACCGCCGCTAAGGATATTGGCCAGGCGGGCAAGATGGCGACCATAGGCAATGGGGTCGCGAAAGGGCTCGGTAAAGGTGGTGCTCACCAGAAGGGCAAAGTTGGTGTTATCTGTCTTGCCGTCAGCATAGCTATGTCCATTGACCGTAGTCACCGGGTCGCTGCCCCCGGTAGACTCCATTGTTACTTCCCCTGCCGGGCACATGCAGAAGGTCCTCACCCTATCATCAAAGGATTTGGAGAAGTACTCCAGCTTGCATTCATATAAAGTGCTGGTCAGCTCCTCGAGGACGGCTTTGGGAACCTCCACCCTAACCCCAACGTCGATGGGATTGATCTCAAGGGTGAGCTTGAGGCGATTACACTCCTTAGTGAGCCAATCGACCCCCTCCCTGCCCGGGGCAACGATGAGATAGCGACACTCAAACCTGTCGCCATCCTTGGTCTCGATTCCCGTGACCACCCCATTTTCGGTGAGGATGGTGCGAGCAGCGGTGTCCACCCTTATGTCAACCTTACTCCAGAGGAAGTCCCGCATCCCCCTGAGCACTGAGCGGGAGCGTTCCGTCCCCAGGTGGCGAACCGTCATCGGGATGAGTCGCAGGTCAGCGAGGCTTGCTTTGTGCTGTAGCGTCTCGACCTCCTCTCCGGTGCCATAAACCCTGTTCGTTCCCCCGAACCTGAGGAAGACGCTATCGACATAGTGAACCAGCTCCTCTGCCTCCTCCCCCCCGATGTAGTCCTTAAGCCTGCCCCCTATTTCGGTAGAGAGCGTCAGTTTGCCATCGCTGAAGGCACCAGCGCCACCCAGTCCGCTGACCAGGTCGCAGGGGGAACAGGGAGGACAGCTAATCCCCTGCCCGATGAAGGGACAGTTGCGATCATCGATATCCTTGCCCTTCTCCAAGAGGAGGACGCTCAGGTCCGAGGCTTGAGACAATTCTAAGGCGGCGAAAATACCCGCAGGCCCGCCGCCAACAATGATGACATCGTATTTACTTGACAATCCTGCCTCCAAGCAATTCTACATCGGGCTATAAGTATTGTCAAAGAGAAGCGAATTACTCCCCCTCAGCCAGCCTTCTCAGAATGTCCCAGAAGGCGCCGCGATAGCCCTTCTTGATCGCCTCTACCAGAACCATATTCTGGTTGTAATTGTAATCTCTACTGCCAGCGTCAGCAAAGCCGGAAAAGAAACGCTCATCCTCAGCGATGAGACCGGCCAGGTATTGAGCAGCATCCGCACCCAGGGCTGAGGAGAGATAAAAGATGGGGGCAAAGAATTTCTCGTCCTTTGCGCCGTGGAGGTTGTGGTTTTCCCCTATCGGGCCTTCTTTTCGGACCAGAGATGCCAGCTTCGTTCCCGGGAAGACCCGCACCCCCATGCTGGCCCCCACCCGAGACGGGGCGAGCCTTTTCATAGTGTCAATGGTCTCCCGCAGCGACTCCCTCGTCTCCCCAGGTCCACCCAGAAGCAAGTCATACATGAAGACCAGGCCCTGACGGTGGCAAATCTGGGCAGTGCGAGCCAGGTCCTCCACGGTGAAATTGCGGCCCAGGGTGCGGAGCATAAAGTCAGTGCCGCTATCGGCGCCAAAGTCTATGCCAGCACAGCCCGCTTTTTGGAACAGGACAGCGAGCTCCTCTGAGAAGGGCGTAGGACTACAGTAGGCATACCATCTCACCTTATCGCCCAGCCCCCTTTTTATTATTTCAAGGCAGATATCCCGGGCATGAGCCGGGGGGAGATTGAACTCGCTATCGCAGAGGTGGAAATGCTCGACCCCCATCTCCAGGAGAGCGGCGATCTCATCAGCAACGCTCTGAGGAGACCGAGAGCGAACCATCCTCCCCTTGCCCAGGGGGTCAGCGCAGTAGATACATTTCTGGGCACAACCCCGCTTGGTCTCGATAGCGCCCATACCCCCCTCTTCATGGTAGCGCCGATTGTCCAGGGTGCTGCGCTCCGGCGAGGGCATGTCTTCAAGCTTGAGGTATCTTGGGCGATTGCGGCTAAAACTTTCCCCCACCCGATAGACGAGGCCAGGAACATCGTGGTAGTCTTCTCCAGCGAGGATCCTCCTCAGCAGCAAAGGGAGAGAATATTCCCCCTCCCCCCAGATGCCGAGGTCAAGCCCGCAATACTCAAGAATGGCCTCAGGCATGACGGAGAAACCCGCCCCACCAAGGATCAGGGAAGCAGATGTTTTTGCCTTGAGGCGATCGGTTATCTCTTTGAACCTGGGGATGAAGAACTCCTGACCGCCAAAGTGGCAATCATCGGTGTTGCGCAGGGTGACGGCGATGGCTGAAACGCTGTTCTGAGCCAAGCAGTGATCAATATCGGATGCCAAGTCAGCGGTAAAGCAGAGGTCAAGGAGCTCGACCTCAAAGTGCTCCCTGCTAAGGGCACAGGCGAGGTAGTCCAAAGCAAGGGGTACTACCGGAGGTTGCATCTGGTTGGTATTGACCAGGAGCACTTTTACCAACTCTTCATTCATAAAGCGCTCCGTGACTTTTTGCCCCAGCTAGTTAAGGCTGTCCCCTGCTGGCATAGTGGCTAAGACTCCTTCTCCAGTTCAGCAAGCCAGGTCTGAAGCAGCGTCTTGTTGGTGAGGATCTCCAGGGATGCGGAATGAGGGTCCAGTTCCCCCCGCTCCACCTTTTCTAAGGCTGCCATAAGCTGGCCATCCTTTTCCACCAGTTGCAACAGCCGTGTCATGATCCCCTCTTCGATGCTGTGAACAAACTCCCCCCTCCGTTGCCCCTGGCGCCTGAGTGAGAGCTGACCCGTTTCTTGGAGCATCTTGCGATGCCTTTCGATCTGGTGATAAAGCTCTTCGATGCCGATGTTGTGGAGCGCCTGAGTGGTGACGATCGGGGGCTCCCACTCCGAGTCCCCAGGGCTCATGTGCAGCATTTGCTCCAGCGCAGTGACCAGATAATCGGCCCCCCCCCGGTCAGCCTTATTGACCACAAATATGTCGGCAATCTCCAGCAGTCCGGCCTTCAGCGTCTGGATGGCATCCCCGGCCTCCGGGACAAGAACCACCACCGTGGTGTCGGTAGCCTCCATAATGTCCAGTTCCGTCTGCCCCACGCCTACCGTTTCCACCAGCACAAAATCCTTGCCAAAGGCGTCGAGGAGCTTGATGACCCCTCGAGCTGCTCGGGGAAGGCCGCCACGACTGCCCCTGGTGGCCATGCTGCGGATAAACACGCCTTTATCCAGGTAGTGCTGCTGCATCCTGATTCTATCGCCAAGCAAGGCACCACCGGAAAAGGGGCTTGTGGGGTCGGCAGCCAGGATGCCCACCGAAAAATCCCCGCTCCGCATCACTGCGGTCAAGCGGTCCACCAGGGTGCTCTTACCCCCTCCCGGGGGACCGGTAATGCCGACAAGATAGGCACGGCCAAGATGGGGATAAATCAGGCTCATTATCTGCGGTACCTCAGGAGCTTCCCTCTCCACCATGGTGATGAGACGGGCCAGGGACTGAGTGCTCCCGGCAAGCATCTTTCGAACTAGTTCCACTATCTAGAAACCTCCAACTTGCCTCCGGCAAAGCAGCTCAACTATAGCATCGGCCTTTTTAACCTGTCAAGGAAACTTGGGGCAGCACAATTAGCGGGCAAGGGCAGGGGTAATAGCTTTGTGCGAGCTAATGTTGGCTTGTTGCGAAACCAAGGTATCCTTCATCTAGTTTCTTGATATTGGACTGGAGAGGCTACACCTTTCTTTAGCTATTAGTCATGATATAATAAAGGTCAGAAGACAAGAGAAGCTATTCATAATGCCTACTCTTGCATTACGCTTCTGTGAAAGGAGATGACTATGTCAGCAGGCAGCAAAAGGTATGGGCGGTGGTTACTTGGCCTCCTGATGCTGTTTGTTGTTTTGGCTTGCGCTGGATGCCGGCCTTCGCTTGCGGGCGATTATGGGCAGTTCTTAGAAGGCGTGGCATCCAGCTCCGGCTGGGTTGGAATTGAGGTCGATGGCCAGCTATTCAGCGTGGACGTTGAAACAGGAGACACCGCCGAGCAGATAGGCCTGCGGCTCACAGCGCTGATGAAAGCAGCAGGGCTTGTGGTGGATTGTGAAAGATATGATGGTGAGCGCTATACTTTCATCTTGAGAGACGTGGATGGACCACCCGAGGGCAAGCGAGAAGCCGCCTTCGGCATAACTATGGCCGCGGGGGGAGGCCCGATTCGAGACCACCCGGGAGGCATTAAGCTTGAAGCCAGGAGCTTTTTCGATGTCCTAAATGCCAATAATTTAACAGGGATGAGAAGGATGGCTACCCCTGAGTTCTACGAGCAGGTCTCAGACCTGATGGCATCAATGGCTGCTAGTGGTGAACAGGTTTTCATAGAAAGTATGGAAGAACCGACGATAGGCTGCTACGAGGCTACCATTGGTTTGCACCTCGTGTGGGAGGCAGGCGCCGGACAGCAGCACGTAGACGGATACCTGACCCTGAGCAGGCATTCTTTCACCGGATGGCTGGTCTCGGGCGGTGTTATCCGCTAGTAGACATGGCAGCATAAACCAACGAAGCCCAACCTGTTTCCTGCATCCTCTGAAGCTGGCTGAATGCTCGTCAAACGTGGTATTGTGTCCTGCCCTTGGGGCAGCCCAATTAGCGGGCGAGGGCGGGCGTGGGCAGAAGGTATTCGCCCTTTTCCCTGGGAAAGAAGTTGTTGAGGACCAGGGTTCGTCCCCTCTGGATGGCGGTAAAGCCATATTTTGCGCGGATGCAGTCAATAACCCGGTTCAGGCACTCCTCGCCTTGTGTCGAGGAATCAAGCAAGCTGAGCTGCCTGCCATCGCTGACCAGCCCTGATACCCCGATGCCAATAAGGCGCACCCGTTGCCGCCTGTAACCCAGCAACCTCTCCAGGCGCTCAAGCCCGACATCGAAGATGGTCTGGTCGGCATCCGTCGCCTCCCTCAGGGTGTGGCGGCGGGTAATGGTATGGAAATCGGCGTACCTCAGCTTCACGGTGACACATCTCGCCCTCTTTCCATCCCGGCGCAGTTCAGCGCCAACCCTTTCGCTAAGATAATACAGGGTGCCTCTAAGAAAAGGATAATCCAGGGTATCCCGGGCGAAGGTGGTTTCGCGGCTTATTGATTTGGCCGCCGCCGCAGGTTCAACCTTGCGCTCATCGACTCCGTTAGCATAGCCATGGATCACCTCCCCCAAGAGGCCGATGTTTGCTTTCAAAAGAGAGGGTGGCAAGCTGGCTAGCTGCCCGATAGTTGTCACTCCCATCCCCCGCAGCACCTTCTCCGTCTTCGGCCCCACGCAGGGCAGCTTGGCAATGGGAAGAGGTGCCAGGAAAAGACGCTCCTCCCCAGGCGCTACCTCCAGCAGCCCATCCGGCTTTGCCACACCAGAGGCGACCTTAGCCACCACCTGCGAACTGGCGATGCCAATGGAGGCAGTGATCCCTATCTCGTCCTTTATCCTCCGTTTTATCCTTAGCGCCGTCTCCGAAGCAGGGCCGTAGAGGGATTCGAAGCCGGTGAGGTCGAGGTATGCTTCGTCAATCCCCACAGGCTCAAGGTCAGGGGTGAAATCGCTCAGGATTCCCATGAACCTCTCCGAGGCCTCCTGATAGCAAGAAAAGCTGCCCTTGAGGAAGATGGCATGAGGGCAGAGGCGATGGGCTTGAGCCACGGGCATGCCGGCATGAAGCCCGTAGGCCCTGGCCTCATAGGAGGCAGAGGCAACCACCCCGCGCCGGCCGGGTTCGCCACCAACTACCACCGCCCTGCCTCTGAGCGCAGGATTCAACACCTGCTCTACGGAGACAAAAAAGGCATCCAGATCAACATGAAGGATTGTTGGCATTTTCGTCCTTAAGGCGAACATACGTTCTAGTCCAATTATACATAAGGGAAATCGCATTGTCAACAGGGCGAAAAGGGGATATTGATTTACAACGGGGGAACAGGTATACTAGCTCGAAAAAGGGGGGTTTTTATGCCTGAAGAGGAAGTGGGCAGGGTAAGCGATTTCTTTGCCCGGCCGGTAGTGGCTGGCATCGAGCTCACCGCTCCCCTGAAGGTGGGGGACAAGATCCACATCGCGGGGCACACCACCGACATGGAGTTGGCGGTGGAGTCGATGCAGATCGACAATGTCGATGTCGAAGAGGCAAAGCCAGGGGATTCGGTGGGAATCAAGGTCCCTGACCGGGTGAGGCGCGGCGATCGGGTATATAGGGTCACCGAGTAATATCTTGAGCCAGGTTCGCCATTTCTATGGCGCTCATTGCCGCCTGAAAGCCAGCGTTGCCCATCTTTGTTCCCGCTCGCTCGATGGCTTGCTCCAGGGTGTCTGCAGTGACCACGCCGTAGATGACCGGAATGCCGGTCTCCAGGCCAACCGCAGCAATGCCCTTGGTCACCTCGGTGGCAATATAGTCAAAATGAGGCGTTCCACCGCGAATCACGGCACCAAGACAGATAATGGCGGCATATTTACCTGATTGTGCCATCTTCTTAGCGATCAAAGGAATCTCAAACGAGCCCGGCGTCCAGGCAACCTCGATATCGCCCTCTTTGACCCCGTGACGCAGAAGGGCATCCTCGGTCCCCTCAAGAAGCCTTCCCGTGATGAACTCGTTGAAGCGGGAAATCACCACCCCAAACCTCAGCCCCTCGCCCAGAAGCGTGCCTTGATATTTTTTACCCAATATTTCCTCCTGTTAAATTTTAGGGGCAAAGCACAGATTCAACCCCTTAGCCCCCAAAAAGCTCTCACACTTCCTTTTCCCCAAGATCTAAGAGGTGCCCCATCTTCTTTTGCTTGGTCTCCAGGTAGTGAATGTTGGTTGGGTGGGGGGTAGTGATGAGGGGCAATGTCTCCACCACACTGAGCCCGTAGCCCTCAAGGCCAACCACCTTTTTCGGATTGTTGGTCAGCAAGCGAATTTCCTTGAGGCCGAGGTCGGCCAGTATCTGGGCCCCGATGCCGTAGTCGCGAAGGTCGGCGGGGAAGCCCAACGATTCATTGGCTTCTACGGTGTCCAGTCCCTGATCCTGGAGGGCATAGGCACGGAGCTTGTTGTGGAACCCAATCCCCCTGCCTTCCTGCCTCATATAGAGGAAAACGCCCCTGCCCTCGCTGGCGATGGCCTGCATGGCAAGGGCGATCTGCTCACCGCAATCGCAGCGCTGACTGCCGAAGATGTCT
Organism: Chloroflexota bacterium; assembly: GCA_030626475.1. GTDB lineage: Bacteria > Chloroflexota > Dehalococcoidia > E44-bin15 > E44-bin15 > JADFVG01. The sequence goes on from DAOUOW010000007.1 coordinate 29,346, forward strand.
CCAGTGAGACACTCGCTATGCACCCGCACCAGCACCGGCTCCTCCCCTGATATATCCCCTATCACCAGAGCCACGTGCTCATCGGGGTCGATGGTGCTCCTATAGGCAATGGCAACAAATTCTCCATACCTCGTGGGCAGATTTGCCTCAGCCATGCGCTGCACCAGCTTTTCATGGCGCCTCCTGTAGGCGATGAGGTCGGCGACGGTCACTATCTTGATCCCGAATTGCTCCCCCATAGGCTCAAGCTCGGGGAGGCAAGCCATGGTGCCATCCTCGCTCATGATCTCGCAGATCACCCCTGCAGGATAAAACCCGGCCAGCCTTGCCAAGTCGATGGCAGCCTCGGTATGCCCCGCCCTCACCAGCACCCCCCCTTCCCTGGCTCGCAGAGGGAAGGTGTGCCCCGGACGAGCCAGGTCTTCAGGCCTGGTGCTGGGATCAAGCACTGCCCTGATGGTTGCCGCCCGGTCGTGGGCGGAGATGCCGGTAGTCACTTTTTGTTTGGCTTCAATGGAAACGGTGAACGCTGTTCCATGCTTCGAGGTATTATCCCCAACCATTATCGGGATTCCCAGCTCATCCAGCCTCTGTCCGATGATGGGGAGGCAGATGAGACCCCGAGCGTGTTTAGCCATAAAGTTAATCGCCTGCGGGGTTACCTTCTCCGCCGCCATGACGAGGTCGCCCTCATTTTCCCGATCCTCGTCGTCGACGATGATCAAGAACTTGCCTGCCCTTATGTCCTCAATCGCTTCCGGGATCGTTGCCAACCCCATCTCCAAACCTCCTTTTTCGAACTATAGGCTAGGTCTCTGATTATATCCCTTTTGCTTTCGATGACTGCGACAACGATTGGTATGCATCTTACCGTGTCAGAAAGCCATGCTCAGCCAGGAATTCCTCAGTTATCGCCGAGCCTTTCTCCACTTTGAGTCGCTCCACATATTTGGCAATGATATCCACCTCTATATTAACAAAATCCCCCACCCTTTTGCCACCCAGATTGGTATTTTCTAGCGTATAGGCAACCAAAGAGACCTGGAACGAGGTATTGTCATGCTCAACCACTGTCAGGCTTACCCCATCGACAGCAATGAATCCTTTTCGAACTATATACCTCATCATCTCTTGAGTTGCGTCAAATCTTAAGAGAACGGCCTCACCTTCTCGTGTTGCCGAGAGTACCCTCCCCGTGCCATCGACATGACCCTGGACGAAGTGCCCTCCCATGCGACCGCCAACCGTAAGCGGACATTCCAGATTCACCCCGTCCCCGGGGCGAAGCATTCCCAGGTTGGTGCGCCGTAATGTCTCGGGCATGACGTCTACAGAGAAGTAACCATCCCCGAGCTCAGTGATGGTGAGGCAGGCCCCGTTCACAGCGATGCTATCGCCTTTTTTCGTATTTTCAATAACTTTCTTTGCAGATATTGCCAGCTTGCCAGGTTGAGCTGCCTTAACGGTGCCTACCTCTTCAACGATTCCGGTGAACATTTAGCCTCCGTGAAGCTCCTTGCGCTGGACAAAGTTCAGCTTGCCCGGCGGGGTGATTACCAGTATATCTATCGCCCCTCCCACGGTGGGAAATCTGGGCTCAAACCTCAAAGTATCAACGGTAGTCCGGATCAGGTGAATGGCGTAGTCGATAGCGTCCTGTAGGGGCATGGCATCCAATCGGGGCACAAAATCCTTGGAGATCAGCCTTTGAATCACAGAGGTCTCGCCACTGAAGGTCAGACCATACACTACGTTCCCCTGTGGATTGACATTTCTTCGCGCCGGCGATGTCTCTTTTACCGTGTGGCAGGTATAGATGTAAGGGGCGCTGATATTCTTCTCTACCTGATAACCGCAAACGTGGAAGCCCACGGGCACGTTGGGAAAGCGACTATTGAAGTAAGAAACCAGTTTCTCCGCCACCTGGGATACATTATCGCCTTTAGCCAGCGCCTGCTCGGCGAACCTCCTGATGTGGCTGTCAATAGGCTCATTATTGATTATGGCAGCATCAAAGCACGAGATGCCCACCGGCGCAGCATCCAAGGCTATCACCTTGTAGCCATAATCCGAAAGCACCACCTGCTGTTCTCTTATTCTGGTTTGGTGCTCTTCCTTTTTCTCTTCCCTGCGGGTAGCAGTCACCCGGCTATCGCCAGCCATCACGATCCCGCTGGGAACATAAACCGTTACCACCAGTGACATCTTTATCCCCCTACATAACCGCTGATCATGGCATCATCGCCAAAGCGCTCCACCTTTACCCGGCTCAACCTGAGCGCGTGGGCAATTCTCTCCGCCCCCTCGCCAGCGACAGCCGTCTTCGCCCCCCTGCCCCCGATGATTATGGGGGCGATGAAGACAATGACTTTATCCACCAGCCCGTGCTTGAAAAAAGAGGCGAAAAGGGTGCTGCCGCCCTCCACCATAACGCTGATGATCTCCCTTCTCCCCAGTTCCCTGAGAAGCTGCTCAAGGTCTACCTGCCCCTCCCGGGAGAGAAGCTCCAGCACCTCAGCTCCGACCTCCTGAAATTCCCTCACTTTAGCCTGCGACGCAGCCGAGGTTGTGGCCACCAACGTTCTTCCCGGCTCCCCAAATAGCCGCGCTGTAGATGGGGTGCGAGCTTCACTATCAACGATGACCCTGAGCGGCTGCCTCTCAAAGGGCTGCCCCTCCTCACTCCTTGCCGTAAGCTGGGGGTCATCGGCAAGCACGGTATTGACCCCAACCATGATGGCATCCACCTCGTGGCGCAGTTGATGAACGCATTTCCTCGACTCCTCGCCACTTATCCATCTCGAATCCCCCGTCCTGGTGGCGATCTTGCCATCCAGGCTGATGGCGAACTTGGCAGCGACGAAGGGCAAGCTGGTGGTGATGAACTTGATATAGGCTTCATTGAGCTGACGGGCTTCCTCTTCATGCTCGCCGAGGACGGTCTTTATTCCCCCCCGCTCCAGCTCCTCCTTCCCTCGGCCTGAAACCTCAGAATTGGGGTCCAGGGTGGCGATATGCACCTCAGCGATGCCACTTTCAATAATCGCCTCAGTGCAAGGAGGGGTGCGCCCGAAGTGGCAGCAGGGCTCAAGGGTGACATACATCGTGGCGCCACGAGCTCCATCCCCCGCCTGCCTCAACGCCTCCACCTCAGCATGAGCCGAGCCCAGCGGCTGGGTATAGCCCTCAGCGATGATAGCACCATCCCTGACAATCACCGCCCCCACTGCCGGATTAGGACTGACATCGCCCAAGGCAAGCCTTGCCAGAGAAAGGGCACGTTCCATAAAGTCCATTTTTCGCCCTTTTAGCCCGATGTGGTTCTCAAGATGAAGGTGTTTCCTCCCGTTCCTCAGGTAGCCGAATCCCTGCTTACCGCCAACCCTTCGGCCTGAATTGCGGAAGCTGCGTCAACTGAAAAATCTTCAACTTGTTCGCCTGATTCGGCTCCACCTCCCGATAGAACCAGTTCTCCACGGTTTTGAGTGTGACATTCAACGCCTCAGCAAAGAGCTTTACACTCCCGTGAAACTCGCCCTTTTTAAGCCATTGCCTAAGAGCGGCGTTGCTTCTTAGTGCTGCCTTATCAAAATATTGATAATACTTGCTAGGAGTGGGCTCTGTCTCGCCCTGGTATTTGCTTCTAAGAATTCTAGACCCGTAGGGATTTTCAACAGGAGAAGTCAAACGAATAAATGATATTTGTGCGATCCTCATCCCATAGTATAGTATTATCGGTAAGTTTACTGCATTACTCAACTCCATAGTCAAGTGGCCTTGGTAGCCCGGGTCCACCCAACCTGCGGTAGCATGCACCAGGATTCCAAGTCGCCCAAGGGAGCTTTTACCGTCGAGCCTGCCTGCTATATCATCTGGAAGGGATATCTTCTCATAAACACTGGCAAGAGCGAAACTGCCCGGTTCCAAGACAAAAGGTAGAAGCTCGTCTATCTCCACAAGTTTAGTGAGGTCTGGAGAATCAGTCCTGACATCAATGAAAGCGTCGCTGGTATTGGTAAACACTCGAAACTTCTTGCCGAGGCGCAAGTCTACACTCGCCGGCTGAACCAGCGTCGGGTCAAAGGGCTCAATCTTTATTCTCCCACGGGCGATTTCCTCTTTGATATCTCTGTCGCTGAGCACCATGTTGAACCCCAGGCCGCTTAGTGTAGCAATTCTACCACCTAGCCTGGCAAAGTGCAACAAAGACAAAGGGGGCAGGCAAGCCTACCCCCTTTTATCAACCAACCTATCGCCTACTCGATGGCGAAAGCCATCTGGACGGTGAGGGTGATTTCGGTCTCCCCGGGGCTGATAGGAGTGGGCGGAATGCCACCCCCCTCCATCATCGCATAATCCCGATAGATAGGGACAAAGCCCCCGCTCTCAGAGATATAGAAGGGGCGGCCGAGATCAACTCCGGCAAGAGAGGCCAGGTGCTGTGCCCGGGCTTGAGCATCGGCGATAGCCTTAGCCCGCGCCTCGTTGTGATATCGTGACGGGTCGTCCAAGGTGAAGCTCACCCCATGAATTCGGGTGAGGTCTCCTCCGGCCTCAGCCACTCGGTCAATGATGCTACCCGTAGCCTCCACATCCCTGATCTTGGCGCTCACCATGTTCGTCACCCGGTAGCCAATGAGAACCTCTCGTTCATCATCTACCCACCTTCTCACGGGATAGATATTGAACCACTGGGTCTGGATATCCCTTTCAGCCACCCCACTGGCGCGCAGGGCGGCGATAACACGCTCCATAGCAGTCGCCGCCTCAGCCATCGCCTGCTGCACTGTGAGGGCCTGGGCCTCGACCCCGAGACTGAGGATGGCGACATCGGGAACCACCGTTACCTTCCCCTGGCCTGTGACCCAGATCCCAGTGAACTGAGAATTGCAATGCCCCTCTGAATTTGGTACACTTTGTAGGGTTGCCTCCGCGGGCGTTGAAGGGGAAGCGCTTGCAAGCGGCGCAAAAGCCAGTCCCACTGCGCCTAAGAGGGCAACCCCTATCACTAGTGCTAATAGTCGACTTTTTCTCATGTTAGCCTCCCTTCCTGCGCTTACGCCAGATATAGCCGCCGGTGATGGCGACTAACGATGCTAAACCGATGACCAGTAACCTGTTTCTCATTTTGACCTCCTCTCTCTAGGCCTCGGTCTCAGTTATGTGAATAGTGAAAATCACCTTTTCGATGAAGCCCTCCTCCCAGCTCCTCTCATAGACCATCGTGATTTCAGTATCACCCTCCGCTAGCGCCCGAAACTCAAAACTCTCAACACCTCCAGCGCCAATGGCCTCTGAGGAGGGCTCAAAATGAGAAACAGGTTACTGGTCATCGGTTTAGCATCGTTAGTCGCCATCACCGGCGGCTATATCTGGCGTAAGCG
>DAOUOW010000042.1 GCA_030626475.1 Chloroflexota bacterium
CCGCCAGAGGTGTTCCCAGGAATTCGGCAACTCTCTTATTGGCAAAGAGCACCTGGTTTCCTCGAACCACCATATAGCCATCGTTGATGTCCTCCGCCAGCCGCCGGTACTTCTCCTCCGATGCCTCGAGCTCCTCTGCCCTTGCCCTGGTCTGCTCAAAGAGCTCGGCGTTCTCAATGGCTACCGCTACCTGGTTGCCGATGGCATAGAGTAGCTCCAGCTCCTCAGGGCCAAACCGCCGTTTGGAGCGGCTGCCAAGAACCGCCACTCCCCGTAGCACGTCCTTTGACCAAAGGGAGGTGCCAACATAGGATCGCATCCCTTCCCTCTTTATTACCGTCTCGACCCCAGCCAGGGTGCTGGGGTCAAACATCCTCTCCAATCCAAAAGCGGGCTCCCTTTGCTCTTGCCAGCGCTGAATGTCCGCTTCCGCCACCTTTATTCTTCCCATTGCGCTAACAAACTCCCCAGACACCCCTGTATGGGCCTTAAGCACTATTTCCCTCGCCTCTGCATCTATTAAATAGATGACGCCCTTGTCCAAATCCATAACCTCAAGCACTTTGTCCAGGGCAATGTCGAGAAGCTTCTGAAGGTCGAGGGTCTGGCTCACCGCCTGGGCTACAGTGGCTAGCGCCCCCTGTAAGCGGTCAGCCCTTACTCGCCTGGTTTGCGGGGTGCGTTTTTTCCCCGTGCTCATTCCGCCACCTCCCGTCAACCCCAGGCTCCCCTTTAACCTACAACATTATGTCACCTTTGTCAATTCACCTCTGGTACTTATGTACCCTTTTTCAACTAGCCATTGGTACCGCCCGCCATCTTACGTCCCATTGAAGCAACTACGCTGACAAGCTGGGCCATCAGTCGCTGGAAGTTATCGAAGGTGAGCGACTGGGCACCATCCTTGAGGGCGTAGTCAGGACTGGGATGAACCTCGATCATCACCCCATCAGCCCCAGCAGCCACTGCCGCCAGGGCAAGGGGGGCGACAAGGTACCACTTCCCCGTGCCATGACTGGGGTCAGCGATAATGGGCAAATGGCTCACCTTCTCGATGATGGGGATGGCACTGACATCCATGGTATTGCGGGTATAGGTTTCAAAGGTCCTTATCCCCCGCTCGCAGAGCATTAGCTGACGATTGCCCTGGGAAAGAATGTATTCAGCGGAAAGCAGCCACTCCTGAATGGTGGCAGACATGCCTCGTTTGAGCATGACCGGCTTGCCCGCTTTACCTACCTCATCAAGGAGGACGAAGTTCTGCATGTTGCGCGCCCCAACCTGAAGGATGTCAGCATAGCGCAACACCAGGCCCACATCTTCAGGGGTGACCACCTCGGTGATGATGGGCATCCCGGTCTCCTCCCGTGCCTGAGCCAGTATTTTGAGCCCCTCCTCACCCAGACCGCGGAAAGCGTATGGGGAGGTGCTGGGCTTGAAGGCGCCGCCGCGCAGGATATTTGCCCCCGCTGCTTTCACCGCACGTGCCGTCTCCAGAAGCTGCTCCTCGCTCTCCACAGCACAAGGGCCAGCCATCACCACCAGCTCGCCGCCACCTATGGTAAGGTCTCCAACTCTTATCACGGTATCTTGAGACTGAAACTCCCTGCTCGAGAGTTTATAGGGCTTAGTGATGGGGATCACATCCTCGACACCGGGGAGAAGCTCGAGCATATCGCGGAGCTCGGGATAGGTTTGCCCCACTACCCCGATGACGGTTCGCTCCACCCCTTTGGAGAGATGACCGGTAAGCCCGCGCTCAGCTAGACGCTTCAGGATGTCATCGATCTCCTTCTGCCTGGAATCAACCTTCATCACTACAATCACCGATTGCACCTCCGAAGTGTGGCTTCATCGCATTCCTCCTTCTTCCTCTATGCTGGGGGCTCTCAAGTTCTGGGCCCCCTTGACATAAACATGGACAATCTCCTCAGCCCTCTTTTCTGTATTAAACAAAAGCAAGATACGAAGACACCTGGGCAAGCTATCAGGGACGTTCATCTCATGCCCACAGAGAAGGGCCGTCTGAGCAAAGCCCAGCTCCCTGGCCGCCACTGCCGGGAACTCGGCATTGAGGTCCGGGGTGGTGGTAAAAATGATGCACGCTACATCATCCTCCTCAACCCCGTTGGCAGTGACCATCTCCTGGAGCAACTCCTTTGTTGCTGCCTGGATATGCTCCCCGGTATTGGCCTCTACAGTAGTTGCCCCTCGAATGCCCCGGCACTTCATTTCCTGCATTTGCGTATCATATCATAAATAGGAGCGCAATGGAATTGTAGAACAAATGGGTGAAAATGCACGGCCATAGGGAGCCTGTCCGAGCATAAAGCCAGGCCAAAAGTAGCCCCAAAACGAAAATGGGCACTAGTGCCGCCATCTGGAGATGGGCTAGGGCAAAAAGCAGAGCACTCAACACAGCACCCCAGCTATAGCCAAAGCGTTTCCCGAGGCCGGTGAAGAGGAAGCCGCGGAAAAAGGTCTCCTCAGCGAATGGGGCTATAATCAGGGAGAGAACAGCCAATAAGGCCAGGCTTGCTCCATGGGGATCGTAATCGAAGGGGAGAGGGGTGGGTTCAAGGCTTTCCACCCCCAAAAGACTGACCACAACCGCATATAGAAAGTTGACCAGCACACAGGCACCCACCACCACAAGTGCCAAGCGCAAAGCATCCCTCAGCTTGACGTAGCGAAAGCCCAAAGTCCCCCAGCCACAGCGGTACTTGGCCACACTGAAGCGCCACACCGTAAACAGGATCGCCCCCTCCAAAACAAGGGTTCCCGCGAGGCCTACAATCACCAAGTACTTGGTAAAGTCATCAGAAGCAATATAGTCCCGCACCCCATCGGGGCCAAGCTCTAAAAAGGCCTCCGAGCCGAGAAGGGTAAAGGCGATCATCACCGAGGCAATGGCGGTCAGGAGCATAATAACAACAAGAAAAGCAATGACCACCGCCACTCCCTTGGCGTTATCCCTCGCCGTCCAGGGGACAGGGCTCAATTCAGGCTCCCGTGACATCTTTCCCTCTTATCAGGTCTCCATTTCAGAATATTGGTCTAAGGGCGAAAAAGGCTCGGTGGCGGTAACCCCCTCCTCAGCCAATCTCAAGATCTCATCCCGTGACAGGCCCAAAAGCTGGCCAAAGACATATTCATTATGCTCACCAAAGCAGGGGGCAGGAAGGCGAAGCCTCCCCGGGGTGCGGCTCATCTTCCATGATATTCCAGGATAGAGGTGGCTCCCGGCCTCGGGGTGGGAAAGCGGCTCAAAAAAGCCCCTCTCCCTGAGATGGGGGTCCTCTACCAGCTCAGCCACACTGAGTACCGCTCCAGCCTTAACCCCAGCCTGCTGCAACAAACTCGCCAACTGCCGGTGGTCATAATTAGAGGTCCATCGCTCAATGAACCTGTCAAGCTCATCCTGGTTCTGCCACCTACTTCGGGCATGGGAAAACCTCTCATCCCTGGTCCAAGGCGGGTCCCCCATGACCCGACAAAGGGAGCGCCACTCCTCATCGGAGGCGATGGCGATCACCACCCAGCTATCCTCCCCCCGGCAGCGGTAGCAGCCATGGGGCGCCATAGAAGGGTGGTGGTTTCCCATGGGTTTCGCCGCCCTCCGGTTCATAGTGTGATCCATAATGAACTCACCGAGGAGGGGGGTGAGCGCCTCTCGCATGGAGAGGTCGATATACTGCCCCTTGCCCGTCAGCTGGCGATAGCGAAGGGCAGCCAGGATGGCGAAGGCAGCGAAGAGTCCGCTGGTGGCATCGGCGTAGGCTACGCCCGATTTCAGGGGTTCGCCATCAGGATAGGCGGTCAGTCGGGAAAAGCCAGCCATGGCTTCGATGCCCTGGCCGTAGGCGACATAGTCTCGATAGGGGCCATCCTGACCATAGCCAGAAATGGAGACCATGATAATCTCAGGGCTTATCTGCTTGAGGGCAGAGTAGTCCAAGCCAAAATTCGCCATCACCCGCGGGCTGAAATTCTCGACCAAAACGTCGCTGACCTTTACCAGCTTCTCGAAAACCTCAACCCCCAGGGGCTTCGTCAGGTCGAGGGTGATAGCATATTTATTCCTGTTGACCTCGTTGTAGTAGGCGAAGCGATTATAGGACCTCTCCCCGGTGTCGCCATCGGGAAAGGAAGCGCCAAAGGCACCACCGGGCTTCATCCTGGGTAGCCCCCCACCCCTGCCTGAGCGAGCGGCGCACTCCACCCTGATAATCTCCGCCCCCATGTCGGCTAAAAGCTTAGTGGCATAGGGGCCGGCGAAAATCTGAGACAGATCGATAACCCTCAGCCCTTGTAGCGCTTGCCCTTTCGTTCTCGCCTCCTTAAATCACCCCGTTTTTTCTCAGCCGTGCCACATCCTCATTGCTGAGACCAAGCCTCCCCGCATATATCTCCTCATTATGCTCGCCGAGAAGTGGTGCCGGGCGTGCTATCTGCCACGGGGTCTGGCTCATCCTGAACGGGGCCCCGGGATAAGCGAAGCGACCGGCAACGGGGTGGTCGATCTCCAGGAAAAAACCCCTGGCCTTATATTGCGGGTCTTCCCCAAGCTCCTCGATCCCCAGTACCATGGCGAAGGGGATTCTCCATTCCTGACCTGAGGCAAATATCTCCTCAGCCCCGTGTTTCATCAGCCAGGGCTGGAGCACCCCTTCGACCTCATCGGCATGGTGATAGCGAAATATGGATGCCAGCTTGGGCTCCATCAACTGGGGAGTCTGGAGAAAGGCAGCAAAATGATCCCAATTGGCTCCCGCCTGAACATGAATCCAGCCATCCTTGCAACGCATCACCCGCGATGGGCACTGAAGGGGATGGCGAGAGCCCAGCCGACCCCTGATGAAACCACTGTAGCTATAGGTCGCCACTGCGGACTCAAGGATGGAAGCCACCGCCTCCTGAACCGAGACATCGATGTGCTGGCCCTCCCCCGTTTGGTCACGAAAATAGAGGGCGCAGAGGGTGGCCACAGCGGCATTGAGCCCGGCCTGGAACTCGGCCTGGGAGCCAGGGAGCTTCAGCGGTTCTCGCTCTGGCTCCCCGGTAAGCTGCATCAAGCCCCCCATAGCCTGGGCGATAATGTCCGAGCCGTGGTAATCGCGATAGGGCCCCCACTGCCCAAAATAGGAAATGGAGGTCATGATCAAAGATGGGTTTATCTTGGCCAATGCCTGGTAGTCAAGCCCTGAGCCGGCCATCACCCCGGGACGAAAATTCTCCACCACGATGTCCGCTTTCTCGACCAGCTTTTGGAATATGGCAATTCCGCCTTTGCCGCCCAGGTTGAGGGTGACGCCTTTCTTGTTGGCATTGAGGAAGAGGAAAGTTCCGCTCTTTTCTGGATGGGGTTCGTCCCCTGGGAAGGGGCCAATCTTGCGCGCTGGGTCTCCCTCCCCTGGCTTTTCTATCTTGATCACCTCCGCCCCATAGTCCGCCAGCAGCTTGGTGCAGAAAGGGCCAGAGATGTTCTCTGAGAGGTCTAGAACAAATAGACCGCTTAAGGCCTCCTGTGACACGCATCCCCCTTAAGCCTTCAGGCTATCGAGAGCAGCCTGCTGAGCCTGAAAGAGCTTTTCGATGCCCTTTTGCGCCAGGGAGAGCAGGGTGTCGATGGTTTCTTTAGAGAAGGGGCTTGCTTCCGCTGTTCCCTGAACCTCAACAAACTCGCCTTGGCTGGTCATCACCACATTGAAATCGACCTCAGCCCAGAAGTCCTCATCATAACAGAGGTCGAGCAGAGGCTCCTCGGCGACAATGCCGACGCTGGTGGCCGCCACCGCACTCTTGATCGGCGATGAAGAGAGCACGCCCTTTTGTACCAGGGTTTCGACCGCCTGGACTAAGGCCACATAAGCGCCTGTGATCGCTGCTGTCCTGGTGCCGCCATCGGCCTGCAAAACATCGCAGTCAACGGTAAAGGTCCTCTCACCCAGGGCGTCAAGGTCGGTCACTGCCCTCAGGGAACGCCCGATGAGGCGCTGGATCTCGTGGGTTCTGCCCCCCACCCTGCCCGGCGACTCCCGGGGGGTTCGGGTGATGGTAGCTCGGGGCAGCATGGAATACTCAGCCGTGATCCAGCCCCTCTTCTCCCCCTTGAGGAAGGCGGGAACTCGATCCTCAACGCTGAGGGCGCAAATCACCTTGGTCATCCCCAGCTCGATGAGGGCTGAGCCCTCGGCATAGGCCTGGAAGCCGGGGGTGATGCGCACCGGGCGCAGCTCATCGTTGGCACGACCGTCTAATCTCTGCAATCCTGTTGCCTCGCTCCCTATCCTTTGAGTAGCAAAAGTATATCACCTATGGGCAACGCTGGCAATGAAGCGCCCCTTGCTGCTATAATGACCCCTGGTAGATAGCGAAGCCATGACTTCTCCCAGGCAGAATGTGAACTCGGAGCTTCACCTGCGCCGTCTCACCGTAGATGAGGCCCTCATCAGGCTTGACCGATACCTGAACGATGCCTTCATCGCCGGTTTGCCTGCGGTGCGCCTGATCCACGGCAAGGGAACGGGAACCCTGCGCCAGGCGGTGCGAGAGGAGCTGAAAACTCACCCGCTGGTCAAGTCCTTCAGGCCGGCTGAGCTTGAAGAAGGCGGTAATGGTGCCACTATAGTCGAGCTGGCAAACCACTAATATGACGAGGATCGTAGTCATCGCTGATACCCACGCCAGGAGCGTGGATGCTCTCCCCCAGGAACTGCTCAAGATAGCGGCCGAAGGCGACGTGGTGGTCCACTGCGGGGACTATACCAGCATCGCCGTGCTCAGGGAGCTACAGGCGCGATCAAAGCGGTTCATCGGTGTCTACGGCAATATTGACCCCAGGGAGATTCGAGATGAGCTGCCGCAGAAGGCAGTTTTCGAAGTGAAGGGCAAGAAAATAGGGGTCATCCACCCTCACTGGGGCGGTCCCCCCTGGGACATCGAGGAGGATATTGCCCGTGAGCTTAAGGGGGTGGACATTATCCTCTTCGGACACACACACGACCTATGCCATGAGACGAAAGATAACGTGGTGTTCCTCAACCCGGGTCAGGCCTACCCCTCCTTCGGCACCCCGGCCTCAGCGGCAATCCTCACCATCGGGGAGGAGGGGATAGATGTGGAGATAAAGACCCTCAAATAGACATAGCTCTAGTCAGGAAACAATCTGGCTATTTGTTAGATGCTGGTAAGCAACAGCAAAACGAGAAAGCGCGAGAAAGGTATGTTTGGGGAAGTTCGGTGTACGTAGACTGAAGGCTTTGGGGCAGACCTGTTTTCAAGGAAGGTAGTTGCAGTTCCGCTATTCCTGATCCTCTTCAGTTGGCACCATAGGTAGCTGGGCCGGCTCGCCTATTCTTTCTAGTTCGTCCACAGCTTCCTTGCGGTCCACTAGTCCAATCATCATGTCTGCTGCTTTTTGGAGCAGAATCTCTCTTCGCAGGCCTTGATGCACCGGCAGCTCTCTCTGGTGCAATCCTTGCCATACAACTTCGGCCTCTTGCCACTTCGATTGTCTCAAAAGCAGCTTACATTTCAATCCCGTCTTCACGTCTCTTTTCATTACGCCGAGAGGAATTAAGTTTTCAACAGCAGATTTTGCTTCCGAGAAACGGCCAAGCTCGATCAGTATGTCAGCTCTCTGTGCCATGGCCTCGAAACGGGGTGGCTGACTCGAACAGGCAATCTCTGCATCCTCGAGCGCGTCCTTCCAGTCTCTACGTGCAGCCCGCAGAGTAGCCCGGCGATAGTGAAAATCCTCCTTTGCTGCAAAGTGTTCCAGAGTGGAGAGGTAGCCTTCAGCACTCGGCCAGTCTTTCTCCGCTATCGCAATCTGCACAGCTAGGTCTACAACGTAGCTGTTTTGAAAAACCCATTCAGGAGCCTCAG
>DAOUOW010000038.1 GCA_030626475.1 Chloroflexota bacterium
GAGGGGTAAGATCCCTGCTACCAAGGTGGGAGGGAACTGGAGGTTCAAAAAAGATATACTCGATGAGTGGATTGCCCGACTGGCGGTAGCAGCGCGCGGTGATGTGCTGGTCGTTGATGACGACCCCAGAGTGCGTGAGGTACTCGAGGATGTCATTTCGGCGCAGGGTTATAAAGTGGTCGCTGTGGGAAGTGGAGAAGCAGCCCTGGAGGAGGTGGAGAAGCGGCATTACGACCTCATTTTCCTTGATCTGGTGTTACCAGGCATCAGCGGGGCTGAGGCCCTGGCTGCGATAAAGGAAAAGGATAAGAAGGCGGTGGTGGCCATCGTCACCGGTTATGGCGATGATCCCATAGCTATGGAGGCCATGGCTATGGGACCTTTGTTGCTCATTCGCAAGCCGTTTAAGGCAGAAGATATCCGGGAGGTGCTCAATGTGGTGATCAGGGCGAGGCGCTGAGCCGCATGTGGCTCTGGTCACTGGAATTGGTGGTTTTGTGATGGCATATCCGTTCAACGGGGAATCTTTGAGGGCAAGGGAGGCCTCAAGATGAGCACTGCCGGGGAACTCCTCCGCCAGGGCAAGAAGAAAGAGATCTGGCAGAAGTACTGTGGTTTCATCGATTTTAGTGTTGAGGAGTTCTTGGAAACCCAGAGGCATCTGCTCTTAGAGCAACTGAGGCTGCTTCAAGATTGCGAGTTGGGACATAGGCTGCTGTGGGGGATGAAGCCCTCCAATGTGGAGGAGTTTCGCCAGCGGGTGCCCCTGACCACCTATAAAGATTATACTCCCTACCTGCTGGAGAAAAGGGAGGATGTTCTGCCTGAGAAGCCCATGTTCTGGCAGCGGACCTCGGGAAGGTCTGGAGAATATCCTTTCAAATGGATCCCTGTTACCGAGAGGCTTTTCAGGGATGTGGGGACATACACTGTTGCTTGGGGTATTTTTTCATCCTGCAAACGAAGAGGCGACATTGTTTTACGCGACCACGCCAAGATGCTCTACGGCATGGCTCCCCCTCCTTTTGTCACCGGGGCCCTGGGGCATGCCATTGAAGGTGAAGTTTCGTTAGATGTGATGCCTCCGTGGCGCGAAGCGGAAGAGATGCCTTTTGAGCAGAGGATAAAGGAGGGCTTCTCTTTGGCCATGCTCAAGGGGGTCGATTATATTTTCGCAGTTTCCAGCGTCCTAGTGGCAATAGGGGAGCAGTTTACTCAAGGGGCTGGGGGCAGGCTTTCCACCATGCTTTCCCACCCCCGGGCTTTGCCCCGCCTGGCCAAGGGGCTGGTCAAAAGCAAGCTGGCAGGACGACCGCTACTGCCCCGGGACATATGGAACCTGAAGTCGGTGTTCTCTGCGGGCATGGACACCAACATCCTGAGAGAGAGGATAAAGTATTATTGGGGCCGATACCCCATGGAGGCCTACGGCTCCGCAGAGATGCTTGTGGCTGCCATGCAGACATGGGACTATAAGGATATGGTCTTTGTCCCCACAATTGCTTTCCACGAGTTTATTCCCGAGGAGGAGCATCAGAGATCAAAAAGGGATCGGAGCTATCGGCCGCGCACTGTGCTCCTGGACGAGGTTGAGGTGGGGCAGCGATATGAAATCGTGTTTACCAGCCTCCAGGGGGGGCCATTTGTCCGCTACCGGATGGGTGATATGCTTGAGGTAACGGCGCTGCGCAATGAGGAGCTGAACATAAATCTGCCCCAGGTAGCCTTTTATAGCCGCTGCGATGACATTATCGATATCGGTGGTTTTTACCACTTCACCGAAAAAATGCTGTGGCAGGCGATAGAAAACTCGGGGATTGCTTATGGAGGGTGGACGGCGCGCAAAGAAATGCAGGGGAGTGCTCCCCCTGTTCTCCATCTCTACATAGAGTTAAAGCGGCAAGACAAGACTGCCGAGGAAGTCAGGCTTGCCATTAATCAAAGCTTGAGAGAATTAAACCTGGAGTGGACTGAAGAGTGGACTGACATTGCTGATACGCTTGGTTGGGAGCTATTACGGGTGACACTGCTGCCGGAAGGGGCATTTGCGCGGTATATATTGGAGCAGCAAGCCGCCGGGGCTGAGCTGGCTCACCTGAAGCCGCCGCAAATAAATGCCCGGGACGAGATCATAAGCAAGCTTTTGGAGCCGACATAGAGCGCTTAAATGGGGGCCTTTTAATGAATCTGAATATTGGCGTCATTGTTCCTTTAGGTGACTTTAGGCTTTCGAGTGCTCCAGGTCATTGCCGAGCAAGCCTTCAGACCTGCTGTTGCTGGACAAAGGTTCTACGACTTTTTTCGGATGGAAAATCGTGCCAAGGTCGCTTCCGCTATTGCCAAAATAACGCTATACTGCATAATATAAGATAAAATAGAACAAAATAATTACATCTGTAAATAGGGGTCTTGTGATGAACCTGAATGTTGGCACCATTGTTCCGTTAGCTGCCTGCGTGGTCTATGTGGTGCTCATCGCCCTAGTGGCGAGGCAGAGCCTGGATAGAAGGGTCAATCAGCTCTTTATCTGGTGTGCCCTCTTACTCATGATGTGGAGCTTTGGCTCCTTCATTTGTCACGCCAATCCTGCCAATATAAATCTCCTTTTTTGGAACAGATTCTTGGTTGTGTGCCTCATGGTGGTCCCTGTGGCCCTCTTCCATTTTGTGCGTGCCTTCCTCGGGAAATCCCAGCCGCGAGTGTGGCTTTCTCTGGGCTATGGCCTGTGCGCTCTGTTTGCCTTGCTTACCATCATGGGTTATACCGTGAAAAACGCCTACTACGTTGATGGGGTAGGGGAACACGAGCTGGGGATCGCTAGTGTGGCTATAGTGCCCGTGGCCTTAGCCTTCACAGCAGCGGCGATCTTCAATTTGGTGCAGGGGTATCGCAAGGAGAAGGACCCCTTTGCTCGCAACCGGATCGCCTACCCGTTAGCTGGTATCTCTATTGGCACGGTGCTCATAGCGTCAAACATCGTCCCTGACTGGAGGTGGTACCCTATTGACCATAGTGGCAACCTGATCAATGCTTCTCTGCTCTCTTACGCCATTCTCAGATACCGGCTCCTCGATATTCACATCGCCTTCAGAAGGGGAGCGCTTTACGCCCTGCTGACCTTAATCTTGGGGGGCGTCTTAATTGGTGCCGGCGCAGCTTTGGCTGCCTCCTTTGGTGTACTTGATCGCATCAATTGGGGCCTAGGGGTAGTTACGGCGCTTGTGGTCGCCATGGGCATCCCGCCATTCTATCAGTTGATGCGACGGCAGATTGGTGGGTTGTTCGCCGGAGAGCACAGCGATTATCGGCGCGTCCTCAGGAGCACCAGCCGTGCCCTGAGCGCCATGCCTGACCTCGAGGAACAGGCAAGCTGGCTGATGGACAACCTGATGCAAACGATGGACGTGGAGAAAGGTGGCTTGTTCTTATTGGACGACGAGCAACAGCGGTATCTCCCCCAGGCGCTGAGGGGCTACGATAACCTGGCAGTGAGCCAGATACATCTGGAGAGCGATAACCCGGCGGTGGCTTTCCTGGCTAAATCAGATCGCTGCTTAACTGCGGAGGGTCTGGAGCAGGTGCCCCAGCTTCGTGCCATGTGGAAATTGGAACGGGAACAATTGGAGGAACTGGAAACCAGGGTGCTGGTTCCGGTGAAGGTCAAGGATAACCTGATCGGAGTGATTTTGCTCGGCCCAAAACGCTCCCGGAAACCATACTCTGTTGACGACCTGGAGTTCATTTACCTTGTGGCCAATCAGGCTGCGGTGGCTATTGAGAATACGAGACTATACCAAGAGGCTACAGATAGGGCGGAGTGGATTGATATGACAAACAAGCTAACCAGGGTTATCGGCTCCAGTCTGGACATGGACCAGGTATACGAGACATTTACTACAGCGCTGAAAAATCTCGTCGATTTTGACCGCATCAGCATCGGTCTGGCTGAAGAGGACAAACTCAGGCTTCTGTTGGTGTCTTCAGAGGTGCCCATAGAGTTGGGCACCGGGGACATCCTTCCCCTGAAGAGGTCGGTTGCGGCATGGGTCATTGAGCACAAGAGCACTAACATCGAAAACGATTTTGCCCAGGAGAGGCAGTTCCCTGTGGATGAAACCCTTCTACGAGATGGGTTGAGGTCTGCGATCCGAGTGCCACTCTTCTCCAAGGGGGAGGTCTTTGGCTCTCTAAACCTGACCAGCCGTCGCCCGAATGCCTACGGGGAGAGGGAGCAGAAGATTCTGGAGCAGATTGCGGGCCAGGTAGCAGTGGCGATCCAGAATGCGCTCCTTTATGAGGAGGCGAAGCGAGCCTATGAAGAGGCGAAGCGCGCCTACGAGGAGTTGAACGCGGCGCAGGAGTTCATGGTGCGGTCGGAGAAGCTCAGGGCTCTGGGTGAGATGGCGGGAGGGGTGGCTCATGACTTCAACAACGTGCTTTCGGTCATTCTCGGCCGGGCGCAGTTGGTTCTCGAGGATATAGAGGATCCAATGCTAAAAAGAAGCATCAAGGCAATCGAGCAAGCAGCCCTTGACGCCGCTAAGACAGTGCGCCGGCTCCAGGAGTTCACCAGGGTGAGAAGAGATCAGGTTTTCGACCAGGTGAAGGTGAATCAATTGGTCAGGAGCGCGTTGCAGATGGTGGAGCCCCGCTTCAGGGAGAGCTGGCAAAAAGATGGCGTGGAGATTGAGGTTAGCACAGACCTGAATGCGGTAAACTCGGTGCGGGGAGACATGGCGGAGCTAAGAGAGGCGCTGATTAATATCATCTTCAACGCTGTGGATAGTATGCCTCAGGGGGGTAAGCTGACCGTCAAGGCGTGGCAGGAGGATAATCAGGTGGTTCTCTCCGTTAGCGATACCGGTGTTGGCATGCCGGATGAGATAAAGTCCAAGATATTCGACCCCTTCTTTACCACAAAAGGCCCTGATGGTATGGGGCTGGGGCTTAGTATCACCTATGGTATCATTACCAGGCATGGTGGAAACATCGATGTGGAAAGCAGCCCGGGCGAGGGGACTACCTTTTATGTTAGGTTGCCGCTAGGGGGTGAAGAGATGAAAAACCGGTCTTCCTCCAGTTCTCCTTCTCCCGTAAGGAAGTCGAAAATACTGTTGGTTGATGACGATCCCGAGGTCAGCGAAGTTCTTGAATTGATGCTCGCCCAGATTGGGCACGAGGTAGCGGTAGTTTCTCAGGGACAGGAGGCAGTCGCCCTATTTGAGCAGGGTGATTATGACCTGGTAATTACCGACCTGGGGATGCCCGATATCTCAGGGTGGGAGGTTGCTAAAGCAGTTAAGCGGAAAAGGTCAGAAACACCGGTCATTCTTATCACCGGCTGGGGGATCCAGCTTGATAGCGAGGAGATGAGCAGGAGCGGCGTCGATGGGGTTATTGCCAAGCCGTTTAGCAAACAAGTTCTTGTGGATCAGCTGGCAAGGCTGCTGAAGGATGCTAAGTAGTTGGCACTACGCTAAGTATCGCTGAAGGTGAGTTGGCATGAGACGGGAAAAAATCCTTATCGTTGATGATCAGCCTGCGGAGTTGGAGATGATGCAGGATATCCTTGACCATGAGGGATATGAGACCGTGGCTGTGGGGAGTGGGGAAGAAGCCTTGCAGCTGGCGCCCCAGGCCTTTGACATGCTTCTGACCGATATCGTTATGCCCCATATGGGGGGCTTGGAGCTCATTCGAGCATTTCAGGAGGTGAGCCCGGAGACGGTGCCCGTGCTTATCACCGGTTATGCCAGTATTGAAACGGCGCGGGCAGCAATTCAACACGGGGCATATGATTACATCGTTAAGCCCTTTGATCGCGCTGAGCTGTGCACTGCCGTGGCCAAGGCTTTAGAGCGAAAACAGCTTGCCGATGAGAACCTCCGGCTTAAGGAGCTGGTTGGGTTATATCGGGTGAGCCAATCCATGATCACAAGCAAGGATCAGAGGGAAGTGCTGAAGTTTATTCTCAATAGCGGGATCACTCAGACAAAGTCGAGTGGGGGTGCCATCCTCCTTTTCGATAGCTTGAAGCGCGGTATGGTGATCGCTGCCGCTGCTGGGTCATGGGAGCTTGTCGCCCGATTTGCCAACGCATTGCTCGAAAGAGGCATCAGGTCCTGGATTGGGGACATGGAGGAGGCGTTACTTTTTACCGATGTGGAGCAGCATCCCCTTTCTGAGCGGGTTAGCCACCGCTACCCTGATCGCGGCTTCTTGCCCCCCAAGGCTAAGGGCATGGAGGTATTATTGCTCCCGATAAGGAGCGACAGCGAGATCCTTGGTCTACTTAATATCTTTCGAGAGGGAGCACCTAGATTATTAGGTGAAGGGGATCTAGAGCTACTGACCATCCTTGCTACCCAGACTGGCGCCTTGATAAAGAGCCGTCAGTTGTTCACTGAACTGGAGGATAGCTCATTTCGCGTGCTTTGTTCCCTAGCTTCCTGGGTCGATAGCAGGAGCCTTTGCACCCAGGGGCATATGAAAAAGGTAGCTGAGCTGAGCGAGCAGCTGGCGTTGAGGATTTCCCTGAGCGAGGCCGAAATAGAGGCGATAAAGCAAGCGGCTATAGTTCACGATGTTGGGATGATCGGGGTCAGCGAGTCGATTCTGAATATGCCTGGCGAACTTACACCCCAAGAGTGGGATGTAGTGAAACTTCACCCCGTGATCGGAGATGAGATCCTGAGCCACCTGCCCTTCCTATCTGAGGCTCGTTACATCGTAAGGCATCATCATGAACGCTTAGACGGTAAAGGCTATCCCGATGGTCTATCGGGGAAGCAGATAACGAGTGCGGTGCAGGTGGTATCTCTCTGCGACGTCTATGATGCCTTGACTTCGCCTCGCCCTTGGCGGCCGGCGCTTTCTAAAGAGGAAGCCATTGCTACTTTGCAGGGGGAGAAAGGGGCGAAGTTTGACCCCGAAATAACAGATACCTTCATAGATATGGTGAAGGAAAGGAAATAGCGCGCTCGCAAGCTATCAGCTTCATAGTAGCGATGGGATATCTTTTGAAGCGTCCTCTATCTCCTTAAGTTTCATCTCTGCTTCTTTCTGTTTCTTCTTTGTCGTGGGGGCCGACTCAGTTAAGCGGTAATAGAATGCCCGCACCCTTTCCAGATCGCTAAGCTGGGAAAGAATGACGGTCACATCGAGCGCTCCTCTCTCCCGGGGGTAATCGCCACTTCTGATTACGGCCTCGTCCATTAGCTCCTTCAAATAATCGCCAATCTCCTTAATGATGTCCACATTCGCTTCCCCGGCAGGAGATGTAAGCAAATATAAAGCGCTGCCGGCATCCCTTGGCTTGCAGGCAACGGAGAGCTCACTCAGGGCCTCGTCCAGTGCTGCTATACCTTTGTGTGTCTCCGTCCCCTTCCTCCTCCAGCTCTGTCTCCGGGGCAGGGGCAGCCTGCTGAACAGCGACACCTGCGTTCTGCCAAAGCCTATTGTCGACCATCCTCCCAAAGTCTGGATTATATCGCCGGCATCGACTATCCTGGCCCCGATATGCTTGCGTTTCTTCTCCTCGCCAGCGCAGAGAAGGTTGTAGAACGGCTCCACTATTTGCTGGTTGATCTTCTGCATGTTGTTTATCAGGTTTGTGTCCTTCCTCAGATACCTTTGATTGTCAACCAGAAAAACCGCATCTGCCACTGAGTACGTGGACTTAAGACAGGTAGCTGTATTGTAAATACATCTTTCCTCGGCGTGTTCTTCATGTTCAAAGGGGAGGGCAACCAGGGCATATACTGGCTTATCGATGTACCTTTCCTTGAGGACTTGTGTGATTATGGGCAGCCCTCCTGAGCCTGTGCCTCCGGCAGCAGACGCAATCACGAAAAAGGCATCCGTCTCATAAAACCTCCTCGTTTCTCTCACCGCATCGACAACCTTATCGCTGCCCTCTCTCGTTACCTGGGCACCAAGCTCATTTATCTTGCCCACACCATGACCGCCGGTCTTTCGCCCCCCCAACAGGATTCTATGCCGGAAATCGGTCCTTACGTTTCGCAGCCCGCTGAGGTCGGCTTCATCCGTATTTACGGCAAGGATGTCGGTGATTATCTCAATTCTCCGATTATGGGTCGCCCTTCTGCCGATCTTGGCAAACTCGTCAGCGATTCTCCCCCCACATTGTCCCAGTCCGATAACCACTAACTTCATTTTCCCCTCCTTATCTATCTTTTAGGATGCTAGAAGATTCCTTCCTTTCGAACACTCATACTATGAGCGCATGATACTACAAAGCAACCCATGTCGTCAAGGAGGTGTGCTATAATGGTATGCCTATCGGGTTGTGGGGGTGTGTGCCGATGGAATTTCGAAAACAAATAAGCACCGTGGAGCTATTAACTCCCCATCGATTTGAACGGGAGACTCAGATTGTGGAGTATAGAGAGGATCCCCTGACCGGTTCCCATAGCAGAATAAACGTTGCCCGGGCGGGAAGGAGGAGGCAAGGGCAAAGAGGCGAGTCGGATTTGAGCGAGGTGGTTGCCAGTACCAAGGGGGATTGTTTTTTCTGCCCCCAGAATATTGAACAGCAAACGCCCAAATTTCCGCCCCAGATCTGCCCCCGGGGCAGGATAGAAAGGGGGGAATGCCTCATCTTTCCCAATCTATTCCCGTTTGCTGATTATCATGGTGTTGGCACCCTGAGCAGGAAGCATTCCTTGGACTTAGATGAATTTACTCCGGAAATGCTCCTTGATAATTTGATGGCTTCTAGAGAGTACATCGCTGCTGTGCACCGTGTGGATGAAGGGGCCAAGTATCCGATGTGGATATGGAACCATCTCCCCCCCCAGTGGCGCGAGCATAATTCATCCCCACGTTCAAATACTGGTTGATAAAGCGCCAGCACCGCAATTGAGGGAGCTGGTGGAAAGGGGCGAGGCCTATTTAGCCCATCACGGCACAAATTACTGGCACGCCCTGATCGCCGAGGAAAGAAGGCTTGGCCAGAGGTATATTGGTGAAAATGATTCCGTGGCCGTTATCGCAAGCTATGCTCCTCGGGGAAACAGGGAGGTTCAATTGATAGTTAAAGATAGGGGCAATCTAGGGGATTTGAAAGAAAAGCAGGCTGCGGACCTTGCTGCTTCCATTGTAAAAATATTGCGTTGCTATAAGGGGATGGGGGTAAACTCCTTCAACCTGGTTACCTATTCTGCCCCTCTAGGGGAGAACCCCGATTATTACTGCTTGAATGCCAGGATAATTTCAAGGCCAGTTTTTCAGCCCTTCTATACCAGTGATACCGGCTTTATGGAGAGATTCTACGATGTGTGGGTCATCGAGACCCTGCCTGAGGATATTGCGCGCCAGATGAAGCCCTTTTTTGCGCGCTAACGATGGCCCTGAAGGGACTGAAAGTGTTTACCCTCGGTCTTTATCGCCGGGGCGACCACCATCTCGACA